>NZ_JAPYKP010000070.1:0-29230 GCF_037179725.1 Mesorhizobium sp. Cs1321R2N1
CGTCGCCGCCCCGCGCGTCATCGCCTGCCAGGCCTCGTCGAGCGCCTGGTCGGCCGCCGCATCCGCAGGCGTGACATAGACTGGCGTGCGGGCGAGCTTTTCCAGCCGGTAGTCCTTGTCGCTGTCCAGCGACAGCACCTGCGTGTGGCGTTCCAATATGGCGATGAACGGCAGGAAAAGCTGGCGGTTCAACCCGTCACGGTAAAGGTTTTGCGGCGCCACGTTCGAGGTGGCGACCAGCACGACCCCATTGGCGAACAGCGCCGAGAACAGTCTGGACAGGATCATGGCGTCGGCGATGTCGGTGACCGAAAACTCGTCGAAGCACAGCACCCAGGCCTGCTCGGCGAGCGCCTTGGCCACCGGCGGGATCGGATCGTCTTCCCTGGCCGTGCCCTCCTTGCGCGCCTGCCGGTGCTTCTGGATGCGGTCCTGAACGTCGGCCATGAAGTCGTTGAAATGGACGCGGCGCTTGCGCCTGACCGGCAAGAGCTCGAAGAACATGTCCATCAGCATGGTCTTGCCGCGGCCGACGCCGCCATGGATGTAGAGGCCCTTGACCGCCTCATGCGTCTCGCGCTTGCGGGCAAAGAGCCAGCCCAGCGCACTTGACTTGTGCGCCAGCCGCTTGGCCGAGATCTCCACGGTCAGCCGGTCGAGCGCGGCGGCGATCCCTTCCTGCGCGGCATCGCGTCCGATCGCGCCGGTTTCCACCAGATGATCGTAGCGTTGCCTGACGGTCGCATGGGTTTGGAGGCCGTCACGCAGATGCATCGGTCACGTCGTTGTTCAAAGCAGGACGCCCAAGAGAGAGCGAGAGGGCGCATGTTGGGATTCGGGTCAGGCCGAGCCGCCATTCGCAGGGCCGGCATCAGCTGAATATCAGCATACCCTAGCCTATCTTGTAAGCGAGATCGGCTGCCCATTGGAAGTCTGGCCGTCGAATTTCGAACCGCCCGACGAATAGAGCCGCGCCAGCGAGCCGCCGTTCTCGTCATAAAGCGTCAGCTGCTTGCCGGCGACGTTCCACGACTTGATGCCATCGATCGGCGCCGGGCAATGCAGCGGTCCGGCGCGGAAGCCGGCGCCGAACTTGGTCTGCGGCGTCGCCACCTTGCAGCTCTGGCCGGAGACGCTGACGTTCCAGACACCGGCGACGCTTGCCGCGTTGAGATCCGCGGCGCCTGCCGGCGCCGCACCATCCGGCGGCAGCGAGGCAACCTGCGTGTTCGCCGGCGCGGTCGGGAATTGCGACGGGTCGGTGGTGCCGGGCGAGGCCGGCGGCGGCAGCTGATTCGAGCTCACCTGGCCGGCAGGCGCCGGCTGCAACGGTGCTGGTTGCTGGTCGTCCATCGACGAGAAGCGTGAGGTTGAGCAGCCGCTCGCAACGAGGGCCGCCAGGGATACGGCCACTAGGCCGCCTTTCGAAAAATTCATTACAACCTCCGTCGGATTCGGCTGGGGGGACGCCGTCCGCGCAATCTCACCTCCACCAAGATGGAGAAGGTGGCGAAATTTCAACCCGATATGGTTAAAATAGGGTTTGCGGAACGAATTGTTGCAAATTTATCGCACTCATCCGGCGAGCGGCGCGCTCGGCACGAACACATATCCGTCCGGTCCAACGATATAGCACTCGCGCAGACCATGCGGTTTGTCGATCGCGCCGGCCAGCACGATGTGGCCATGGTCCAGCGCCGCCGCCTCGACCGCGTCGGGATCGGCGCCATAAAGGCGCAGTTCGATGCCGGCGCCGCGCGTCTCGGCGCCCGTAATGGAGCCCGTCATCGGATTGTCGAGATAGGAATGGTCGGCATGCAGCATGAACACCGACCCCAGAAGCTCGATCGCGGCGAAATCCTCGTCAGCATAGACGATGCGGGCGCCAAGCACGTCGCGGCAGAAGGCTGCCATCGCCGCCATGTCCGATACCAGCAGATTGACGCCGATGCCGCGCGGCAGCGAACGGCCAAAATCCTCGGCTTTCATCCAGGGCGTCTTGGTCCGCTTCATCGCCATGGCGTCTTCCTCCTGATCTGATCCTAGCCGAGACCGCTTCGCCGCCCTTGGCCTTCGGCCGGCAAACGCTTGCGCCAGCCGCGGCGGGGCTTATGTCTAGATGTGAGCAGTTCCAGGAAAAGCGGTTTTCCCGGGAAAAATGCGTAGCGCTTTCCCCAGGGAGTGCGTGAAAAAAGAGTTCACCGAAACCCGCTGGAGCGCAGACCTTGGCCGCGAGACAGAAAGCCGCCAACCGCTACTACAGCGGCCCGCCCAGCGATCATTTCGACGGCACCCTGTTCTTCAATCCCGGCGGCCGGATGCCCGGCCCCTTCACGGACCTGTTGAAATGGCAGTTCAGCGGCCAACGCGCGAAATGGCCGGCTGCCAGCCCGAGCCCCTTTGCGCAGGCAAAGCCGGTCGCAACGGTTCAAGGCGCCGATCTGACCGTGACCATGGTCGGCCATGCCACCTTGCTGATCCAGACCGCCGGGCTGAACATCCTCACCGATCCGGTCTGGTCGCGACGCACCTCGCCGTTGTCCTTTGTGGGACCCAGACGCGTCAATCCGCCGGGTATCGCTTTTGGCGATCTGCCGGCGATCGACCTCGTGCTGGTCAGCCACAACCATTACGACCATCTCGACCTTGCCACGCTGAGGCAGTTGAAGGAGACGCACGATCCGCTGGTGGTGACGCCGCTCGGTAACGATGCCATCATCGCCGCCGCCGTGCCCGGCATGCGGCTTTCCGCGCATGACTGGGGCGACAGGGTAGATGCCGGCGAAGGCACCGCCATCCACGTCGAGCCCGCGCATCACTGGTCGGCGCGCGGGGCGCGCGACCGGCGCATGGCATTGTGGGCCGGCTTCGTCATCGAGACGCCGGGCGGAAAGATCTATTTTGCCGGCGATACCGGCTTCCACGATGGCATCAACTACCGGCTGATGGCGGAAAAACATGGCGGGTTCCGTTTCGCCATCCTGCCGATCGGTGCCTACGAGCCGCGCTGGTTCATGGCGCCGCAGCACCAGAACCCCGAGGAAGCGGTCCAGGGCATGTTGTTGTGCAACGCCGCCTTCGCCGCCGGCTGCCATTGGGGCACCTTCCAGCTCACCGACGAGCCGTTCGACGAGCCGGTCCGGAAACTGGTCGAAGCGCTGGACGCCGAAGGCCTGCCGCGAGAGCATTTCCGTGCCTTGCGGCCCGGCGAAGTCTGGGAAGTGCCCCGGATTTGATAGCCTCGGGAACCCAAGCTCGACAACCGCGTTTTTCAACCGGTTTCAATGTGTTCGGCTTGCGAGGCGTTCCCATGCTTAGATGGATCATCATTCTCCTGATCATCGCCGCCGCGGCGAGCCTGCTCGGCATGCCGGCGCTGGCCGGCGCCGCCGCCACCGGCGCGCGTATTCTCATCGGCATCGTGCTCATCATCTTCCTGTTGATCTTGTTCGGGGTCTTCGCGGTGACGTAAGTCCGGCTTCGCCGTGATCCGGGGCCTTCGCCGTGATGTCGGTCCGGCGCCTTCGCCGTGAACGCGGCTGCGCACTGGTAATTCCTGCCCGTTTCCGCCATATAGCGCCGAACGGACATGGAATTTTCGGAGCAATGGCAGGCACGGCCCCTTTCGCCAAGATGAACGGCATCGGCAACGAGATCATCGTTGCCGACATGCGCGGCCGTGCGGATCGGGTGACGGCCGCGGCTGCCATCGCGCTCAATGGCGACGCGGCGACGGGGTTCGACCAAATCATGGCGATCCATGACGCCAGGACGCCGGGCACCGCCTATTTCGTCGACATCCTGAATTCAGACGGGTCCGGCGCGCAGGCTTGCGGCAACGGCATGCGCTGCGTTGTCCAGGCACTGGCCGCCGAGACCGGCGAGAAGACCTTCACCTTCGAGACCGTGGCCGGCGTCCTCAATGCCCGCGAACATGCCGACGGCTCGATCTCGGTCGACATGGGCACGCCGCGCTTCGGCTGGCGGGATATTCCGCTGGCCGAGGAGTTCCGCGACACCCGTATGATCGAATTGCAGGTCGGCCCGATCGACGCGCCGGTGCTGCATTCGCCCTCCGCCGTCTCGATGGGCAATCCGCACGCCATCTTCTGGGTCGACGCCGACGTCTGGACTTATGAACTCGACCGTTTCGGCCCGCTGCTGGAAAATCATCCGATCTTTCCCGAGCGCGCCAACATAACCATCGCGCAGGTGACCTCACCCGACAGCATGATCATCCGCACCTGGGAGCGCGGCGCCGGCCTGACCAAGGCTTGCGGCACCGCCTCCTGCGCGGCTGTCGTTGCAGCGGCCCGCACCAGGCGCACCGGCCGCAGCGTCAACCTTTTGACCCCCGGCGGCGGCACGCTGCAGGTCGAGTGGCGCGATGACGACCACGTCATCCTGACCGGCGCGGCCGAATGGGAATTTTCCGGCAGCTTCGATCCGTCGACCGGACAATGGGCCCGCGATACCGAAAGCGGGGCCTGATGTCCGCTCTTGCCAAAGACGTCGACGTGGCGAAGCAGCCCGGCCGCATCGACGTGGTGACCTTCGGCTGCCGCCTCAACACCTATGAGTCCGAAGTGATGCGGCGCGAGGCCGAAACTGCCGGCCTCGCCGCGCTGGCAGGTGGCGCCGTGATCTTCAACACCTGCGCCGTCACCGGCGAAGCGGTGCGCCAAGCCAGGCAGGCGATCCGCAAGGCGCGCCGCGACAACCCGGCCGCGCGCATCATCGTCACCGGCTGCGCCGCGCAGACCGAGCCCGAAAAATTCGCCGCCATGGACGAGGTCGATCTCGTGCTTGGCAATGAGGAGAAGCTCAAGGCCAACTCCTATCGCGCGCTGCCCGATTTCGGCGTCAACGACACCGAGAAGGCGCGCGTCAACGACATCTTCTCGGTGCGCGAGACCGCAGGCCACATGGTCGACGCCATCGAGGGCCGGGCACGTGCCTTCGTGCAGGTGCAGAACGGCTGCGACCATCGCTGCACCTTCTGCATAATCCCCTATGGCCGCGGCAATTCGCGCTCGGTGCCGATGGGCGCCGTGGTCGAGCAGGTCAAGCGGCTGGCGGGCAACGGTTATGCCGAGATCGTGCTGACCGGCGTCGACATGACTTCTTTCGGAGCCGACTTGCCGGGTGCGCCGAAGCTCGGCAAGCTTGTGAAGACCATCCTCAGGCAGGTGCCCGACGTGAGGCGGCTCAGGCTGTCCTCCATCGATTCGATCGAGGCCGACGAGGACTTGCTCGACGCCATCGCCACCGAGCCGCGGCTGATGCCGCATCTGCATCTGTCGCTGCAGTCGGGTGACGACATGATCCTGAAGCGCATGAAGCGCCGGCATCTGCGCGAGCAGTCGATCCGCTTTTGCGAGGATGTGCGCAAGCTGCGTCCGGGTATTGTTTTCGGCGCCGACATCATCGCGGGCTTCCCGACCGAGACCGACGCCATGTTCGAGAATTCGCTGGAGATCGTCGAGGAATGCGGCCTGACCCATCTCCACGTCTTTCCGTTTTCACCGCGCGAAGGCACACCCGCCGCGCGCATGCCGCAGGTTCGCCGCGAGCTGGTCAAGCAGCGCGCCGCCCGGCTGCGCGCCGCCGGCGAAGCGGCCTATGTCAGGCACCTGTCTTCGCTTGCCGGCAGCCGCCAGTCGATCCTGATCGAGCGCGACGGTCTTGGCCGCACCGAAGGGTTCACGCTTGCAGCACTCGGCACCGGCGCGCCGGGAGAGATCGTCGAAGCTGATATAACCGGCCACGATGGCGCTCGGCTGATGGCGACGCCGCTTGCCGCCCACGCCGCCTGAGAACGCAAAAGCATGGCTGGTTTTTTCAAGAAGATATTTTCGTTCGGCAAGAAGGAGGTCGTCGAGGAGCGGATCGACGAGACCGCCCCGCTGCCGCCGATCAATTGGGACCAGCTCGACGCGCTGAAGCCGGCGGCCGAGCAGGCCCTGCCGGAGTTTTTGAAGCGCGAGGAGCCTGCGGCGGAAGCCGCGCCGGCGGCCGCGCCCCGTCCTCCCGTTGAGGAGGAGGAGGTAAGGCCAGCGCCCGCCGAGGAACCAACACCGGAGCCTGCCCCGATCATTCCGCCCGCGCCGGAGCCGATCGTTCCGTCGACCCCGGAGCCTTTGCCTAAACCCAAGCCCGCGGAAGTGCCAAGGCCTGCTCCGGAAACCCCTGCCGAGCCGCCTGCCCCGGGGGAAATTCCGGCGCGGCCCGCCGTTCCGGAGCCAACGCCCGAACCGCGGCCGCAAGAGGTGCCCCCGCCCGCGCCATCCGAGCCGGAGATCGTTCCCTCGCGTCCCGAGAGGCAACCGGAACCCGCGCCCGTCGAAGTGCCGACGCCGCCCGTGGAAGTGCCGGCCGAGGTGCCCGCACCGGTCGAGGTGCCACCGGCGGCGTCGGTTGAAGTGCCTCCGTCGGCCGGCGTCGAGCAGCCAGTTTCAGAGGCCGGCGCTGCCCCTCATCCGCCTGCCGGCACCTTCTCCCCGTATGGTGATGAAGAGAAGGAAGAGGTTCTTCCACCGCCAGCGGCCGAAACCGAGCCAGGCATTCCACCAGCGGAAATCGCGCCACCCATCCGCCAGCCGGCGCCGATCGAAACACAACCGGTCATCGCCGAGATCGCGCCCGAGCCTCAATCGGTTCCGCAACTCGCCCCGGAGGCAAAACCCGCGCCCGGCAAGGTGACGGTTGCCAGGAAGGTCGAGCAGAAGGCCGAGCCGCGGAAGGCGCCCGAGCCGGCGCCGAGGCGATCCTGGTTCCAGCGCATGCGGGACGGGCTTGCCCGGTCATCGCGCGAGCTGACCGGCAACATTGCCGGCGTCTTCACCAAGCGCAAGCTGGACGAGGAGACGCTGCAGGACCTGGAGGACGTGCTGATCCGCGCCGATCTTGGCGTGGAAACGGCGCTGCGCGTCACTGATTCACTGGCCTCCAGCCGCTACGGCAAGGACGTCTCCGATACAGAGGTGCGCACGGTCATGGCGGCCGAGGTGGAGAAGGTGCTCGCCCCGGTCGCGAAACCGCTCGAGCTCGACCTTTCGCACAAGCCGCATGTCATCCTGGTCGTCGGCGTCAACGGCACCGGAAAGACGACGACGATCGGCAAGCTCGCCGCCAAGCTGACCGATGGCGGCCTGTCGGTGATGCTGGCCGCCGGCGACACGTTTCGCGCCGCCGCCATCGAACAGCTGAAGATCTGGGGCGAACGCACGAAATCGCCCGTCATTGCCTCCAAGCTCGGCGCCGATGCCGCCGGTCTCGCCTACGACGCCTTCGAGAGGGCTAAGGAGGCAGGTTCGGACGTGCTGATCATCGACACCGCCGGCCGGCTGCAGAACAAGACCGAACTGATGGCCGAGCTGGAAAAGATCGTCCGCGTGCTGGGCAAGCTCGATCCGGATGCGCCGCACACGGTGCTGCAGACGGTCGACGCCACCACCGGCCAGAACGCGCTCAACCAGGTTGAGATCTTCCGCAATGTCGCCGGCGTCAACGGCCTGGTGATGACCAAGCTGGACGGCACGGCGCGCGGCGGTATTCTGGTGGCGATCGCGGCAAAGCACAGATTGCCGGTCTATTTCATCGGTGTCGGCGAACAGGTCGACGACCTCGAACCTTTCTCGGCAAGCGAATTCGCCAGGGCGATCGCTGGCGTGGCTTGAACAAGCACGATGCCGGCTTCCGGATCGGATCGTGCGTTAGAAGGATACCATGAACCCACCCATTCTCGAACGCGATCCGTCCGACCCGCAGAAAGAGAAGAAGGAAGGCGTCAATCCCGTGCTCAAGCTGGTGCTGGAGCTCGGGCCCTTGATGGTGTTCTTCTTCGCCAATGCGCGCGGCGAGTGGCTGACGCAGAAATTACCCGTTTTGGCTGAATTCGGCGGCCCGATCTTCGTCGCCACCGGCCTGTTCATGGCCGCGACCGCGATCGCGTTGATCGCCTCATGGCTGCTCACCCGCACCTTGCCGATCATGCCTATGGTGTCGGGCGTCGTCGTCTTCATCTTCGGCGCGCTGACGCTCTATCTGCAGGACGACATCTTCATCAAGATGAAGCCGACCATCGTCAACACGCTGTTCGGCGGCGTGCTGCTCGGCGGCCTGTACTTCGGCCGCTCGCTGCTTGGCTATGTCTTCGAGTCCGCCTTCAAACTCGATGCCGAAGGCTGGCGCAAGCTCACCTTCCGCTGGGGCCTGTTCTTCCTGTTCCTGGCCGTCGTCAACGAAGTTGTCTGGCGCAATTTTTCCACCGACGCCTGGGTTACCTTCAAGGTCTGGGGCATCATGCCGATCACGCTTCTGTTCACCTTCAGCCAGATGCCGCTGATCCTGCGCCATTCGCTCGACGACAAGGCCGGCGGGGAAGAGAAAGCCGGCAAATAAGGCAGGGACTAAAGGGGAGAGCCATGGAATTCGTCACCACCCGGGAAGAGCTGCGGACGATCTACAAGACCCCGCGCCCGACCGATGGCTCGATCCGCAAGGAATTGAAGGCGCTCGACGGCCATTGCCGCTCCTTCATCGGCAAGAGCCCGTTCGTGCTGATCGGGTCGTCCGATGGCGATGGCAATGCCGACGTCACCCCGAAAGGCGACAAGCCCGGCTTCACCGCCATTCTCGACGAGAAGACGATCGCCATCCCCGACCGGCCCGGCAACAACCGGCTGGATACGCTGGAGAACATCCTGCGCAATCCCTCGGTCGGGCTGCTCTTCCTCATACCGGGCATGAACGAGACGCTGCGCGTCAACGGCGAAGCCCGTATCACCGTGGATGCCACTTTGCGCGGGCGCCTCGCGGTCGACGGCAAGGCGCCGCAAAGCGTTATCGTGGTCGCCCTCAAGGCCGCCTACATGCATTGCGCCAAGGCCTTCATGCGCTCCGATTTGTGGAAGCCGGAGAGCTGGTACGACCGCGCGACGCTGCCGACGCTCGGCCAGATCCTGCGCGACCAACTGGCATTGGCCGATTCGGCCGAGGCGACCGACCGTTGGCTGGACGACGAGTACAAGCAGACGATGTGGTAGGGTTTTCGGCCACGATTCGTCCGGACCTGTCCATCTTGCTCAATCTTCTTGCCATCTCAGGCAGCCTGCGGGCGGCCTCCACCAATTCGGCCCTGGTCGCGGCGTTGGCGTTGAACGCGCCCGAGGGCTGTCGCGTCACCGTCTATGACGGACTTGGCCGCCTGCCGATCTTCAACCCCGACGATGAGGGTGAGCGGACGCCACGCGATGCTTCCGATCTGATCGACGCCGTCACCGGCGCCGACGGCATCATCGTCTCCTGCCCCGAATATGCCCATGGCGTGCCGGGCGGACTGAAGAACGCGCTCGACTGGCTGGTCTCGCGCGACGCCGCCGTTGCCAAGCCGGCCATGCTCGCGCACGCCTCGCCGCGTTCGCTCTATGCCCGCGCGGCTTTGGCCGAGATCATGCGCACCATGTCGTTCGCGCTTTATGATGGCGGACCGGAGATTGCCCTGCTCGGCAAGAAGCCGCCGGAGGTGGCGAGCATTCTGAGGGAGCCGGCGAACGTGCTGGCCATGCGCGACGCGCTGGCTGCCTTCGCGGATTTCATTCGCTCGCGTTGAGCGACGACCACCACGCCTTCGTCATCTAGGGCGAAGCAAGGAGCGAAGCGACGCGGCGCAGACCCTAGGATGACGAAGGAAAGAGAGAGGCTTCGGCCAATTTCTAACGTCCGCAATTGGCGGCGGTCGCCGCGTCTTTGACCTAGCCCTTCGCCCGCAATGTCTCGACATCGGTCTTGCCGACATACCAGTCGCGGGCGTTGACTTCCTCGAAGACCACCCAGATATCGTCATTGCCAAGTCCGGTGGCGTCCATGATCGCCGCCGTGACTTTCCTGGCGATGTCAGCCTTCTTGCCTGCCGGATCGGCGGCGATCACTTCCTTGACGATGCGGATGTTGACGAATGGCATGACGTCCTCCCCTTCATTCCTGATCAGTACGACTTGGCCCCATTCACCATCAGCCGCACCGAATAAAGCGAGGTGGTGCCGGCGATGTAGAGGCAGTTCAGCTTGGCGCCGCCGAACACGCAATTGGCGGTCACCTCGGGCACCTTGACCTTGCCGATCAGCGTGCCGTCCGGATCGTAGCAATGGATGCCGTCGAAGGCGCTGGTCCAGATACGCCCGTCGGCATCGAGCCGAAAGCCATCGAACAGGCCGGCGGTGCAGTCGGCGAACACCTTGCCGCCCGAAACCTTCTTGCCGTACTTGCCGACATTGAACACCCGCATATGCGCCGGATTCTGCGCGCCATGCGTGCGGCCGGTGTCGACGACATAGAGCAGGCTTTCATCGAGCGAGAAGGCAAGCCCGTTCGGCCTGACCATATCGGTGATCACGGCTTCGACCTCACCACTGTCGGGATCGACGCGGTAGACATGGCAGGCGCCGATCTCGCTGTCGGCCTTGTCACCCTCATAGTCGGTGTCGATGCCATAGGTCGGGTCGGTGAACCAGATCGAGCCGTCGGACTTCACCACCGCATCGTTGGGCGAGTTCAGCCTTTTGCCCTTCCATTTGGCGGCGACGGTGGTGACCGAGCCGTCATGCTCGGTGCGGCTGATGCGGCGGCCCGAATGCTCGCAGGTGACCAGCCGGCCCTGCCGGTCGACGGTGTTGCCGTTGGAGTTGCCCGACGGCTGGCGGAACACGCTGACGCTGCCGTCCGTCTCGTCAAAGCGCAGCATGCGGTTGTTCGGAATGTCGGACCACACGACATAGCGGCCGGCGGCGAACCAGGCCGGCCCTTCCGCCCAGCGGCAGCCGGTGAACAGTTTCTCCACTTGCGCGCTGCCGTTGAACAGGCGCGCGAAACGCGGATCGAGAATTTCGTAGTAGTCTGCGGCCGCCATGCATTTCCTCCCGGCATCACGTGACGCCGGATCAAGCCAGCCCGCGACCGATCTGGCAAGACGGGCTATCAGCAATTTGTAAGACAAAACGGGCAGGACGTGCCGTAGGACGCCATTAACCGGCTATGCGCTGTGTGCAATGGTGCATTGCAACATCTTCTTTTTGCAATGCACCATTACTATGTCATGTTCCGTATCGATCAAGGGAGGAAGAACCAGCCGCGAGAATGCGGCACAGAAGGAACCTTGCTATGATCTTCAACGATCTCATGACCCGCGCTCGCAGCAGCATCGCCAAGCGCAAGCACTACAACCGCCTCGTCGCCGAAATCGACAGCTTCTCCAGCCGCGATCTGGCCGACATGCGCGCCGATCGCTCGGAAATGCTCTACCAGATCCACAAGCAGATCTACGGCTGAGCTTTTCAGACGGAGGCGGGGCACCGCCCCCTCACCCGGATTACCAAACCGAATTGAAAAAGCAATTCGGGCAATCCGACCTCTCTCCAAGGGGAGAGGAGCTAACTTGCATCAACGCCCCTGTCTCTTCTCCCCTCGGGGAGAAGGTGGCCGCGTAGCGGCCGGATGAGGGGGCGCCGCTGCATCAACCGGGCGCCGCGAGCGCCTTGTCGATCTGCGGCAGCAGAAGCTCCTTGGCGGATTCCGCCGTCAGCGGGCCGACATGCTTGTAGGCTATTTTGCCATCCTTGCCGATGACGAAGGTTTCCGGCACGCCATAGACGCCCCAATCGATCGCGGTGCGGCCGGCTTCGTCGACGCCGATCGCCTGGAACGGATTGCCGAGGTCGCCGAGGAAGCGGCGGGCGTTTTCCGGCCGGTCCTTGTAATTCAGCGCCGCCATCGTGAACCGCTTGTCCTGCGCCAACGCCAGAAGCACCGGGTGCTCTTCCCGGCATGGGCCGCACCACGATGCAAAGACGTTGACCAGCGTGACCTTGCCGGCGAAGGCCTTCGAATCGAGCCCCGGCAGATTGCTGCCCTCGAGGGGCGGCAGGTTGGTTTGCGGTGCCGGCAGGCCGATCAAAGCCGACGGCACTTCCGAGGCATCGCGTCCAGACAAGAGCTGCGACAGGAACAGTCCGGCCAGGCCGAGGAAGACCAGCAGCGGCAAGAATACAAACAGGCGGCGACGGGCCGGCGGCGGCGTTTCGATTTCGCTGCTCACGGCTTTCCCGCCCTGGTCTTGTCGGAACGGCGGCGCACGCCGGCCGCCTCGAGTTCGGCGAGTTCGCGCTTGCGTGCCCGCTGGTCGATAAGAATCCAGCCGATCAGTCCGGCCAGCACCACTGCGGTGATGGCATAGGCGGCGGTGACGTAGAGGGCGTGCGGGCTCATGCCGGCCGCCTCCCTGGCATGCCGCCCGCCAACCCGGTCCGTTCGCTGCGCTCGATCATGCCTTCCCTTAGCCTCGCGCCACGGGCCGCGCAATCGGCCGCCGCGCCGCAGTCTCTACCGTTCGTAGCCGCATCAATCCGTACCATGACGCAATGCAAGCGCCGCGGCCACGGGGCCCAGCACCGCAAGAAACAAGGTCAGCGCGGCAAGAATGAGGAAGGGCTGCAGGAACGGATCCGGATTGGCCGTCGCGCCATAGCTCGCCGAAACGCCGAAGATCAGCACCGGGATGGTCAGCGGCAGCACCAGCACCGAAATCAGGAGCCCGCCACGCGGCAGCGCCACCGCCACCGCGGCGCCCACGGCACCGATGAAAGTGATCGCCGGCGTGCCGACCAGAAGCGTCAGCGCCGTGGCGCCGATGGCCAACGGCTCCATGTTCATGAACAGGCCGAGCAGGGGCGCGGCGACCACCAGCGGCAACACGCTTCCCGCCCAGTGCGCCACACATTTTACCAGCACCGTCAGCGCCAGCATGTGCCGGTCGTTGCCGAGCACCAGCTGATCGAGCGAGCCGTCCTCGCGGTCAGCCTGGAACAGCCGGTCGAGCCCGAGCAGGCAGGCAAGCAAGGCCCCGATCCACAGGATCGCCGGGCCGATGCGGGCCAAAAGCTTGAGGTCAGGACCGACCCCGAAGGGGATGGTGGCGATGACGGCCAGGAAGAAGATGACGCCGGTCAGCGCGCCGCCGCCGGCGCGGATCGAGAGGCGGATGTCGCGGAGGAGGAGGGCTAGCATGGGCACGACGCCTCTGCGGCTTTGCGACACTTTCTCCAACGATGGCGTTCGGCCTGCATTATCCGGCCTCCCCCATCGCCAACGCCTTCGCCCCCTCCAATCCCAGCGGCAAATGCGTTGCCGCCACAATCATCCCGCCATCCGCGCAATGCGCCGCCATCAACCCGGCAAGCCGCGCCTCCGAAGCCTTGTCCAGCCCTGCCGTCGGCTCATCCAGCAGCCACACCGGCCGGTGGCTGACCAAAAGTTTCGCGATCGCCGCGCGACGCCTTTGTCCGGTCGAGAGATAGCCGAACGGCAGATGGCCGATGCCGCCCAGCCCGACTGTTTCCAGCGCCTCCTCGACATCGAGCCGGCCTTCGCCATGGAACTCCCGCCAGAAACGCAAATTCTCCGTCACGCTCAGCGCCGTCTTCATCGCATTCTGGTGGCCGAGATAGTGGCAGGCGGAGGCGATAGAGGGGAATTCCTCGCCGCCGCCTTCGAGCAGCACACGACCTTCGGCTTTCGGCAGCAGCCCGGCGACCACCCTGAGCAAGGTCGATTTGCCCGAACCGTTCGGCCCGGTGACGACCAGCGCCTGCCCCGTTTCCAACCCAAACCCGATGCCGGAGAACACCGCCGCGCCACCGCGCTCGCCGCCCAGATTTTCGGCGATCAGCCGCATCCCGTACCTGTCTCTCGAACGAAGCGGCGCGGTCGCTGCCGCATCGCACAAATTTGCTTTGCAACTGTCTAGAACTATTCCAGAAAATTCTCTATATGCGGGTCATCCGTGCCAGCGGTCGGCGCGGGAACAGAATTAGCGCCGAACCAGCGCACGCGCCGCCTTGAACGGCTCGGGTTGCTTGGGAACGGACAGCGGAAATGGCCGTACCCGCACCTTTGCGCGTGATTGCATGCCATCGGCGTCCGTTCCCTTTCAGGCTGAACAGACAAGGACGGATCGCACGTGTCAAAATCCCTCGACAGTTTCAATTGCCGCCGCACGCTGAAAGCGGGCGACGCCGAGTATGCCTATTTCGACCTCGTCGAGGCCGAGAAGAACGGCCTCACCGGCATTGCCCAACTGCCCTATTCTATGAAGGTGCTGCTGGAAAACCTGCTGCGCAACGAGGACGGCCGCTCCGTTACCAAGGAGAGCATCCAGGCGGTGGCCGGTTGGCTGACCGACAAGGGCACCGCCGGCGTCGAGATCGCCTATCGCCCGGCCCGCGTGCTGATGCAGGATTTCACCGGCGTTCCGGCCGTGGTCGATCTTGCCGCCATGCGCGACGCCATGGCCTCGCTCGGCGGTGATCCGCAGAAGATCAACCCGCTGGTGCCGGTAGACCTCGTCATCGACCATTCCGTCATCGTCGACGAGTTCGGCACGCCGATGGCTTTCGCCCGCAACGTCGAGCTCGAATATGAGCGCAACGAAGAGCGCTATAAGTTCCTGAAATGGGGGCAGCAGGCGTTCCGAAACTTCCGCGTCGTGCCGCCCGGCACCGGCATCTGCCACCAGGTCAACCTCGAATATCTCGGCCAGGTCGTGTGGACCAACACCGAGGACGGCGAAACCACAGCCTATCCCGATACCTGCGTCGGCACCGATTCGCACACAACGATGATCAACGGCCTTGGCGTGCTTGGCTGGGGCGTCGGCGGCATCGAGGCCGAGGCGGCCATGCTTGGCCAGCCGGTTTCCATGCTGCTGCCCGAAATCATCGGCTTCCGCCTCACCGGCAAGCTCAAAGAGGGCGTAACCGCCACCGACCTCGTGCTCACCGTCACCCAGATGCTGCGCAAGAAGGGTGTCGTCGGCAAGTTCGTCGAGTTCTTCGGCCCAGGTCTGTCCAACATGACGCTGGCCGACCGCGCCACCATCGGCAACATGGCGCCCGAATATGGCGCCACCTGCGGTTTCTTCCCGGTCGATTCCGAAACCATCCGCTATCTCACAATGTCCGGCCGCAGCGAGGACCGCATCGCCCTGGTCGAGGCCTATTCCAAGGCGCAGGGCATGTGGCGCGAGGCCGGCTCCGCCGACCCGGTCTTCACTGATCTGCTCGAACTGGAGTTGGACAGCGTCGTGCCGTCGATGGCCGGACCCAAGCGTCCGGAAGGCCGCGTCGCGCTCGAAGGCATTCCGGCCGGCTTCGCCAAGGCGATGGAGACCGAGTACAAGAAATCAGCAGAAATCTCCAAGCGCTACGCCGTCGAGGGCACCGACCATGACCTCGGCCATGGCGATGTCGTCATCGCAGCCATCACCTCGTGCACCAACACCTCGAACCCATCAGTGCTGATCGGCGCCGGCTTGCTTGCCCGCAACGCCAACCGCCTCGGCCTGAAGCAGAAGCCGTGGGTAAAAACCTCGCTGGCGCCCGGCAGCCAGGTGGTGGCGGAATATCTGGAAAAGTCGGGCTTGCAGAAGGAACTCGACCAGATCGGCTTCAACCTGGTCGGCTTCGGCTGCACCACCTGCATCGGCAATTCCGGCCCGTTGCCGGCGCCGATCTCCAGGACCATCAACGACAAAGGTTTGATTGCTGTAGCCGTGCTCTCCGGCAACCGCAACTTCGAGGGCCGCGTCTCGCCCGACGTGCAGGCGAATTACCTGGCGTCGCCGCCGTTGGTCGTGGCGCACGCGCTGGCCGGCACCGTGACCAAGGACCTGACCACGGAGCCGCTCGGCGACGACAGGAACGGCAATCCGGTCTATCTCAAGGACATCTGGCCGAGCTCGGCCGAGATCCAGGAGTTCATCGAGAAGAACGTCACCCGCGAGCTGTTCGCCCGCAAATATGCCGACGTCTTCAAGGGCGACGAGTACTGGCAGAACGTCAAGGCGCCGGAAGGCCAGACCTATGCCTGGGACAACGATTCGACCTATGTGCAGAACCCGCCCTACTTCGCCGGCATGACATCAGGTTTCGGCAAGATCGGCGACATCAAGGGCGCCCGCGTGCTCGGCCTCTTCGGCGACAAGATCACCACCGACCACATCTCGCCGGCGGGTTCGATCAAGGCTGCCTCGCCGGCCGGCAAATACCTCACCGACCATGGCGTCGGCGTCGCCGACTTCAACCAGTACGGCACGCGCCGCGGCAACCATGAGGTGATGATGCGCGGCACCTTCGCCAACATCCGCATCCGCAACCACATGCTGGGCGAGAACGGCCGCGAGGGCGGCTACACCATCCACTATCCCACGAAGGAAGAGGAATCGATCTACGACGCGGCGATGGAATACAAGAAGGAAGGCGTGCCGCTGGTCATCTTCGCCGGCGTCGAATACGGCAACGGCTCGTCGCGCGACTGGGCGGCCAAGGGCACCAACCTCTTGGGTGTCCGCGCCGTCATCGCCCAGTCCTTCGAACGTATCCATCGCTCGAACCTGGTCGGCATGGGCGTCATCCCCTTCGTGTTCGAGGACGGCACCTCATGGGCTTCGCTCAACCTCAAGGGCGACGAGATGGTCGAGATCGACGGATTGAGCGCCATCAAGCCGCGCCAGACGATGGTCGCCAAGATCACCTATGGCGACGGCACGGTGAAGAACGTGCCGATCATCTGCCGCATCGATACGCTGGATGAGCTCGACTACTTCAAGAACGGCGGCATCCTGCAATACGTGCTGCGCGATCTGGCGGCGTAGAAAGCAGGGAGTACGGGAGTAGGAATAAGGACACTAAGCCCGAAACGGGTAACCTACTCCCCTACTCCCCTACTCCCACAGTCCTGCTGCGATGAAGGCACGGTTCGTCAAAGCATTGACCGGCCCGGACCAAAGTCCAGGGCCGGTTCGTTCGCAATAGAGATCGACGGGGGTGAGGAGAACCTGCCACATGAGGATGATGCCGCCGCCGGATCGAACCACACCGTGAAATGCAGTGGCTTCTCCTATTGCGGCCTTACCTCACGATTGCAGCGATAAAATTTCACCGCAACGTGACTTCCCGTTGACTTCCCGTTCTGCCACATATTTCGGCCAAGCAGAACAAAGCCGGCGTCACCGGCGGGAATTGGAATGGTCATGGCCTCGCGACGATCATTATGGCTGGCAGCCTTCGCGCTGGCCTTCTCGGTTTTTGCCGGTGCTGGCCAAGGCAGCGAGCCCGAAACGGTCCAGGCCGAAAAATCCCAGTCCGACCGGCCGCTTGGTGTGGTCGAACTGTTCACCAGCCAGGGCTGCAGTTCCTGCCCGCCGGCGGACGCGTTCTTCGCCGAACTCGCCACCAGGCAAGACCTTGTCACGCTCGCTTACCACGTCGACTACTGGGATTATCTCGGCTGGAAGGACACGCTGAGCCACAAGGAAAACACCGAGCGGCAATATGACTATATGCGCTATTTCAGCAGCCGTTCCGTCTATACGCCGCAGGCCGTCCTGAACGGCCGCATGCATGTCAACGGCGCCAATCGCGCCGAGGTCGACGGCGCGCTTGCCCGCATGGCCCGTGCCGGCGAAGGCATGCGTGTGCCCATCAAGGTCAGCCGCGCCGGCGACCGTGTGATCATCGACACCGGCGATGCCGGCACCGGCCCGAACGACGCCCATGTCGTCATCGTCTATTTCGACGCACCGCAGACGGTCAAGATCGGCCAGGGCGAGAACTCCGGCCGCAAGATGACCTATTGGAACGCGGTCACCGGGATCCAGACCGCCGGCATGTGGCACGGCAAGGCGCAGCGCTACGAATTGCCGCTGAGCGAGATCACCAAGAAGGGCGGCTGCGCCGTGCTTTTGCAATCGGTCGGCAAGGATGGCCTCCCGGGTCCCATCCTGGGGGCGGCTTTCATCCACAGGCCCGGATCCGAGACCTCCATTGATCGAAACCTGTAACGTCACGGGTTCGGCGCAATTCCAGACGCAAACCGTTACCCATCGTCTTCGAATGGTTTCAGTGTCCGGTCAGGCGATCGGCAAAGGCCGCAAGGCGTGAGGTACGGCCCAAGCCGTTTGCTTCACGCCGGTCGGCGATGCGATAGAGCTGGTACATGGTATGCACGCCGAGCCAGCGCAGCGGTTCCGGTTCCCATTTCTTGACCGTGCGGTTGACCCAGGGCAGCCGGGTCAGTTCGGTCTCGTGGCCGAGCACCAGGTCGCGCAAGGTGCGGCCCGACAGGTTGGAACTCGACACGCCGAGCCCGACATAGCCGCCGGCCCAGCCGATGCCGCTCTCCCTATCGAAACCCGAAGTCGTGCACCAGTCGCGCGGCACGCCGAGCGTGCCGCACCAGGCATGGTCGAGGCGCACGCCTTTGGTCTGCGGCAACAGCCTGGTCAGCACCTCGTGCAACTGGTCGATGGTTGCCTGCTGGGTCCGGCCGCGCACATCGGTGCGCGAGCCGAAGCGATAGGGTACGCCGCGGCCGCCCATGGCGATGCGGCCTTCGCGCGTGCGCTGAGCGTAGCAATAGGTGTGCGCGGCATCGCCCAGCACCTCGTAACCGTTCCAGCCGATCGCGTCCCAGAGTTCTTGCGGCAGCTTCTCGGTCACCACGATGGCGCTGTTCAGCGGCAGCCAGAGACGCTCATAGCCGGGTATGCCCGCCGTGGACCCCTCGGTGGCGCGGACGATCTTTTGCGCCCGCACGATGCCTCTGGTGGTGGTGACCTTGCCCTTCTCGATCGCCAGCACCTGCGTCTGCTCGTAGATCGGCACGCCGAGCCGCGCGACCGCGGCCGCCAGACCCTGGACCAGCTTGGCCGGCTGTACACGCGCGACGTTGCGCACGACGAAGGCGCCCAGCACCTTGTCGATGGCGATGCGCTGGCGCGCCTCCCGCGCGTCGAGGAAGGCCAGCCGCTCCGGTGGCATCTCCCAGCCCAGCAGCTCCTCGTATTCTGCCTTGGCGCGCTGCAATTGCGCGGCGTTGGTGGCGACGGTGATGTTGTCGACACGGCGGATATCGGCATCGATGCCCTCGGCTTCCGTCACCGCGATCACCTCATCTACCGTGCCGAACATGGCGCGCTGCATGTCGATCACCGCGCCGCGCGACGAGGTTTTTGCGTATTTCTCGCGCGACCAGCTGAAACCGCCCGACAGCCAGCCGCCATTGCGGCCCGAGGCGCCGAAGCCGGCGAACTCCTTTTCGACGATGGCGATGCGCAGCGCGGGCTGCGCCTTCTTCAGATAATAGGCGGTCCACAGGCCGGTGTAGCCGGCGCCGACGACGCAGACATCGGCCTCGATGTCGCCGGGCAAGGGCGGCCGATAAGCGGGAACGCCGCCGATATCGGCATACCAGAACGACACGTCGCCATTATGCTTGGCTTGCATTTTTTGAAATCCGTTCCGAAATTCAGGTAAGCGTCAGGTCGGCCTTGTCGTCGTCGGCGAGCAGCTTCACGTCGGCGCCGGCGAACAGCACGTCGACCTCGTCTCCGATGGCAAAACTGTCTGCTTCCAGGGTCGAGCGCACGATGGCTTTGGAGCCGTCGGCCAGATCGACCTCGTATTTGGAGCCGGAGCCGAGATAGATCGCTTCGCCTATGCGCCCCGTGAGCCGGTTGCGGCCATCGCCGCCGGCACCACGGCGGGCAAGCGCCAGCTTTTCGGGCCGCAGCAGCATGACCGGCCTGCCGCCATTGGCGAGACGCTTGACTGTCGCTACCTTCTGGCCCGCAATGTCGATCGCCGTCTCCCCGCCGGAGGTGGCGGCGGCCCCGCGCAGCACGGTGGAATCGCCGATGAATTTGCCGACGAACAGCGTCGCCGGCTCGTCATACAGCTCGCGCCCGGTGCCGATCTGTTCGATGCGGCCCCGGTTGAACACGGCGATGCGGTCCGACAGCACCAGCGCCTCTTCCTGGTCGTGCGTCACATAGACGAAGGTGGTGCCGAGTTCGCGGTGGATGCGCTTGATTTCGAGCTGCAGCCATTCGCGCAGCTTCTTGTCGAGTGCGCCGAGCGGCTCGTCCATCAACAGCAGCGGCGGATCGAAAACGATGGCGCGCGCCAGCGCCACGCGCTGCTGCTGGCCGCCCGAAAGTTCGCTGGGAAAGCGGTGAGCGAAATCCGCCATCTTGACCATGTCGAGCGCTTGGCGCACGCGGCGTTCGCGCTCGGCTCCGGCTACACCGCGCAGGGCGAGCGGATAGGCTACGTTGCGGCTCACGGTCATGTGCGGGAACAGCGCGTAATGCTGGAACACCACGCCGATGTTGCGCTTGTGCGCCGGGACGCCGACGACGCTCTTGCCGCCCACTTCCAGCGCGCCCGAACTGGCCTCGGTGAAACCGGCAACGACATTGAGCGTCGTGGTCTTGCCGGAGCCGCTCGGCCCGAGCAGCGTCATGAACTCGCCGGCCTTGATGTGCAGCGATACGCCGTCCAGCGCCTTGAAGCTGCCATAGGCCTTGCTGATCGACTTCAGATCGATCGCCGCGCCCCTGCTCTCTTGCCCCGGATTCCCCCTGCTCTCTTGCCCCGGATTCATTGGCGTCCTTTCCGCTCACGGCCAAGAAGAAGCATGCCGCTGCCGATCAGGATCGTGGTGGCAAACAACAGGATCGTGCCGACGGCCGCTACCGTGGGGTCGGCGTCGCGTGTGATGGAAGCGAAGATCTGCACCGGCAATGTCTTGAGGTAGGGATTGGTGATGAACAGCGACACGACAATCTCGTCGAAGGAGGTGGCGAAGGCGAACAGCAGCCCTGACAGCACGCCGGGCGCAATCAACGGCAGCGTCACCGTGCGGAACGTGGTGAGCGCGTTCGCGCCCAGGCTCGCCGCGGCTGTCTCGAGGCGCCTGTCGAACACTTCGAGATTGGCCGAGACGGCAATCAGCACGAAGGGCAGCGCAAGGATGGTGTGGGCGAGCACGAAGCCGAGCAGCGTTCCGACAAGCCGCGTATCGAGATAGACAGCGTAGATGCCGATGGCCAGCACCACGCCGGGCACCACCATCGGTGTCAACATCAACATGCGCAGCAGGTTTGCCGGCCGCGCTTTCATGCGGTCGAGGCCGAAGGCGGCAAGCGTGCCGAGCACCGTTGCCAGCACCGCGACGATCGAGGCGACCTTCAGCGAATTCAGGAAACTGTTCGACCAATCCGGGTTGGTGACAAAATTCTGGTACCACTGCCAGGAGAAGCCCTGCGGCGGAAACGCCAGCGACTTGTTCTCGTTGAACGACATCGGCACCACGACCAGCGTCGGCGCCACCAGCCATATGGCCACCAGCAGGCAGACAAGACCCAGGACGACGCGCGTGAGCGGCTTCATCTCCATCAGCGCCGCTCCGCTTCCCGGTACCGGGATCGCATCACCGGCGCGGCAAGCGCCAGCAGCACGAAGGTCGTGACCAGCAGCACCACGCCCATCGCGCCGCCCCTGCCCCATTGCAGCAGACTGAGCACCTGCGTCTGCACCAGGGTGGACAGCATGGTCGAACGCGGACCGCCGAGCAGAGCCGGTGTGATGTAGAAGCCGAGCGCCAGGATGAAGACAATGATCGCCCCGGCATAGACGCCCGGCAGCGACAGAGGCAGGTAGATGGTGAAGAAGGCGCGGGACGGTCGGGCGCCAAGACTTTGCGCGGCGCGCATCAGCCTGAGGTCGATGCCTTTCATGACCGAATAGAGCGGCAGGATCATGAAGGGCAAAAGAACCTGCGCCATGCCGATGACCACGCCCGTCTGGGTACGGATCAGCCTGACGCCGACGAGCCCGAGCGACCGCAGGATCGAGTTGATGACGCCCGAATCCTGGAGCAGAATCACCCACGACAGGGTGCGCACCACGCCGCTCACCCAAAACGGGATCAGCACACACAGCATCAGCACCAGCCGAACGCGCGGCCCGACCGCGGTCATCAGATAGGCGTAGGGATAGGCCGAGACCATGCACACCAGCGTGACCCACGTCGAAATGACGAAGGTCCGCTGGAGCACGGTGAGATTGATGGGCATGCTGAAGAACCAGATATAGTTCTGCAGGCCCCACTCCGGCTCCGACAGGCTGCGCAGGATGATGGTGAGCAGCGGATAGCCGATCACCGCCAGGAGCAGGACCAGCGCCGGCAGCGCGAGCGCGTACGGCCGCCATGCCCGGCGCCTTTCGGCAGCAGGAATGGTTGGCTTGGACGCGCTCACGGTCTGTGTTCCCGTCAGCCGGTCAGTTGCCGGCCATCAGCGCCGACCACTTCTCCTGCGCCACCGCGAAGTTCGGCACCCAGAACTTGAAATTCTGTTTGTAGCCCTGCTTCTGGCGTTCGGGCGTGTTGGTCAGGTAGGCGGACACGGAAGCGTCGACCTTGGGCTGCGCGTCGTTGTTGATCGGCGTGTAGGAGGTCTTCTCCGCCAATATTTCCTGGGCATGCTTGCCGAGATAGGCATTGAGCAACGCGTAGGATGCATCCGTATCCTTGACGCCGACCGGGATCGTCATCTGGTCCATCACCACCAGCCAGTCCTGCCAGGCGGGTGCATATTTGGCACCGTTCTTGACTGCCGTCATGGCGCGGCCCGTCCACATCATCAGCATGTCGGCCTCGCCGGATTCGGCGAGCTGCTGCGATTCGGCGCCCGTCTTCCAGAAGATCGTGTCTGGGCCGAGCTTGCGGACCACATCGATGGCCTTGTCGATGTCGGCTACCGTCATCGCCTCCGGGTCGCCGCCGGCGACCTTGAACGCCTGTTCCAGCAGACCGCCGGTCGGGCTGCCGGAGCCGTCGATCCCACGCACGCCTGGGAATTTTTGGGTATCGAAGAAGTCGGCCCAGCTCTTGGGCGGATTATCCCCGTACTTTTCCTTGTTGTACATCAGCACCACACCGTAGTTCATCGCCGGCACCGAGCATTCGCCGACTTGACCTTCCGGGATTTTCGAGACGTCGAGCTTCGTCAGATCGAGCTTCTGGAACAGCTTGCCGCAATAGACATAGGGCGGCAGGTCGTCGGTATCGACGACGTCCCAGGTGACATTGCCGGACTCGACCTGCGCCTGCAGTTTGGCGATCTCCGTCGGGCCGTCATTGAGCAGCTTGACGCCGGATTTGTCGACGAACTCCTTGAGCGCGGCCACCTGGCCGTCCTGATAGATTCCGCCATAGGACACGAAGGTCAGCGTCTTGCCCTTCAGCGAGCCTTCAGCCACCTCTCCCGCCACCGGCTTGGATTGTGCGAGCGCGGCGGTAGCAGCCATAAGCACGGCGACGCACGCCGCATGTCCAAATCTCAGTCTCATGATCAACTCTCCCATTGCTGAACTCGCATTTGTTTTCATTCACCCGGATGCGAGCGGTTTCCGGGCCTGTATTGATCGAGTTCGAGCGCGCCGGCGGTTGGCGGCGCGATGATCCACAGCACCTCCGCCGGCGTGTCGCCGACATTGACCGTGCGATGCGGCACCGACGTTGCGTATTCGACGCTGTCGCCTTCGCGCATCACATGGCGCTCGTCGGCAAGCGTCAGCTCCACCGTCCCCTTGAGCACCATGAACATTTCGTGTTCGCCTCTATGGACATAGGTCTCGTCGCCGGTCGACCCGCCGACCTCGAAATGTCCGGCATAGACCTCGAACTGGTGGATCGGCCGCCGCGACAGGAGCATCTTGCGGCCTTGCACGCCGACCGGAACGACCGGCCGCTCCTCGCGCCGCAGCACCTTGTGCAGGGGGCGGGCATTGTCCTCGAACAGATCGTTGATGCCGAGGTCGAGAGCGGCGGCGATCTTGAGCAGCGTGCCGGTGTTGGCGCCGCACAGATTGCGCTCGAGCTGGCTGATGAAGCTCGCCGTCGTGCCGGTCATGTCGGCGAGCTGGCGCAGCGAGACGCGCCGGGCCGTGCGCAATGCCTTGATGCGAGGGCCGACGTCGCCGGCCTCTGGCGCGGCCGTCCCGCCATTCACCTGTTTTGCCGTGGAGTCCGATGCGCCTGGCATTGCCGTCTCCGTTTCACTTAACACCCTATTAAGTGAGGCGGCAAATGGCAAGCACGATCGGCGGAATTGAGTCGATATGGCCGTCTCGGGCTCTACGCCGAGTTCCACGGGTCGCCTTAGTTGAGTAAAAAAGGTGCAAAAACGAAAAAACCGACGTCAGCTTGCTTCTGACGCCGGTCATTTAGGTTTTGGGATCGTCGCACCTGGCGCTTTTCCATGGAAAAGGCCGAGGTTGGTTCGATCCGACGCAGACCCGTGGGCGGGGGGCTTGGGGTTTACGAGCCGGTGCCGGACCGAACCGTCTCAGGCAACGCCGGTAAATTCGTCGGACATTGGGGCATGAGCGCGGATAAAAAACGGCAGAAATGTGGCGAAGCATCACCAATTCCAACACGCGTTTCACAAACGTGACTGGACGCGAGGGAAACGGCTAGCCGCCGGCTTCGCTTCGCCGGCTCTTGCAATTGGGTTGCGAAGGGGCCAACTTTGGTTGGCAAAGATTCATTTTGAAGGATCGAGGCATGACTGATGACGGCGGCGGGATGGGGGATGGAGACGCATCCGCAATATTGATCCCGCTACATGAGGCGCGACGTGAACGCCTCGACCAGCCGGTCCGCTTCGACCGGCGTGAACTGGACCAGATCCTGAGGCTCTACGGACGCATGGTCGCCGCCAATGAATGGCGCGACTACGCCATCGATCATCTCACCGACCGCGCTGTCTTTTCCGTTTTTCGTCGCGCCAGCGAAGTACCGCTGTTCCAGATCGTCAAGGATCCGAAGCTGGCGCGCAAGCAGGGCGCCTTCGCCGTCATCGCGGCGGGCGGGCGCATCCTCAAACGCGGCCAGGAGCTTGGCCGAGTGCTTGGCGTCTTCGACAGCAAGCTGAAGCTGGTCCAGGTTTGAACGAGGAATTGGGGAATTGAGGAATAAGACACTCGGCGTCTGACGTAAGCGCCATTTTTCTTTCATTCTTCAGTTCTTCAAGTCCTCAATTCTCCAGTTCCTCAATTCTTCAATTCCCCCTTCCGGAATTTCCGCTCCGGCAACGAATCCGGATCGGGTGGCACCGAGGCCCCGCCGTTCAGCGATAGCTGCATGAACACCGTGTCCAGCCAGCGCCCGTGCTTGTAGCCGGAGCCTTCGAGGCGGCCGGAATGGCCAAAGCCGAGCTTCTCGTGCAGCCTGACCGAGGCGCTGTCGGCGTGGCCATCGCCGATCACCGCGACGATCTGGCGAAAGCCTGCCGCCCGCACCGCCCCAACTAGGCTTTGCATCAGCTTGAGGCCGACGCCCTGGCCCTTGGCATCGGGCGCGACATAGACCGAATCCTCGACGATGAAGCGATAGGCCGGGCGCGGCCGGAAGGGGCCGGCATAGGCATAGCCGAGTACGGCGCCGTCCTTCTCGGCCACCAGATAGGGAAAGCCGCCGGCAGCGAGCGTGGCGAAGCGCGTCCCCATCTCGGCGCGGCTGGGCGGCTCCAGTTCATAGCTCGCCGTGCCGTTGGTGACCGCGTCGGCATAGATTTCCGTGATTATGTCGAGGTCGACCGGGGTTGCCGGCCTGATCACGATATTGCTCATTCTCTATGCTGCCCTCTTATGTGCCCTCGACAACAGCAGAGGCCCGCATAAAAGAAAAGGGCGGCCATTGGGCCGCCCTTCCAGGAGCTGATGGTCCAATACCGCTTAGCGGCGGTCGCCCATGAACTGGAGCAGGAACATGAACAGGTTGATGAAGTCGAGGTAGAGCGACAGCGCGCCCATGATGGCCTTGCGGCCGGCGACATCGGATGCGTCGCCCTCGAAATACATCTCCTTGATCTTCTGCGTGTCGTAAGCGGTGAGGCCGGCGAATACCAGCACGCCGATCGCGGAGACGGCGAAGGTCAGCGCCGACGACTGCAGGAAGATGTTGATCACCGACGCGATGATGATGCCGAACACGCCCATGATCAGGAACGAGCCCATCGCCGACAGGTCGCGCTTGGTGGTGTAGCCGAACAGCGACAGCGCGCCGAAAGCGGCGGCGGTGGCAAAGAAGGTCTGCGACACGCTGGCGGTGGTGTAGACCAGGAAGATCGACGACAGCGACAGGCCAACGAGGCCGGCATAGACCCAGAAGGTCGTCTGCGCGGCGGCGACGCTCATCGATTGAATCCTGAACGACAGGAAGAACACGGCGGCCAGCGGCGCCAGCATGACAATCCAGCGCAGCGGCGAACCGAAGATCGCATAGCCGAACGAGGTCAGCATCTCGCCGCTCGGTAGCGTCGCGACGGCCGAGGCCGGGTCGGTGGTGGTGGCCAGCATGATCGTGCCGATGGCGGCAAGGCCAGTGATGAGCAAGCCAAGCCCCATCAGATTGTAGACCTTGATCATGTACGCGCGCAGACCCTGGTCGATGTCGGCGCGGACGCCGGGCACCGCCGACGTCTGATAATTGCGAATGGGATCAGCCATTGGAAATCCTCTGTTGCTTCTGCCCCGTCCGGTGTCGGGCCTCTTGCGGACCCAGGCGCCGCTGGCGGGGCTCCAGCATGCCTGCGCCGAAATATGATGGTTATTCGCGTCGAGAACAAGACCGTAACCTGTTGTAACGGTTCGTGACAGGCTAAAAATGCCGCTCCGCCGGCCGTTTTAGACGGCATTCTTACAAAGATTTAACCCGGGCAGGCGGCGCAGGCGGCGAATCAGAGGTTTCGCAGCACGGGCGCCGCTTTGTGGCCAAGCACCCGCCAGGTGCCGGCAAGGCCGATGCCGACCGTGATCACCAGCGAAAAGCCAATCGTGGCGACCGCGACTTCCGGCATGAAATGCGACGGCAAGGTCATGATGCGCGCGACGACGAACCAGGCTGCGGCGCTGCCTGCGGCGAGCGCGAAGATCGCGGTGGCGAGCCCGATCAGCATGTATTCCAGCGAGAAGGCCGTTATCAACGTGGTGCGCGTCGCGCCCAGCGTCTTCAGCACCACCGCGTCGTGGATGCGCGCCCGATTGCCGGCGGCAAGCGCGCCGGCAAGCACCAGGACCGAGGCGATCAGCGCCACGCCGGCCGCCGCCCGGATCGCCGTGCCGAGCTGGCCGACCAACCGGTTGACGATGTCGAGCGCGTCCTTGACCCGCACCGTCGTCACCGCCGGGAAAGCGCGGGTGACGGCATTGAGGACGCGCGCGTCGTCGGCGCTCGAAGCACTCTTTTCGGTGAGCGTCGCGATCCAGCCATGCGGGGCGCCCGCGAATGTGTTGGGCGAGAACACCATGACGAAATTGATGCCCATCGTCTCCCATTCGACCTGGCGGAAATTGGCGATCCGCGCCGTGACGTTGCGGCCGAGCACATTGACGGTGACGGTGTCGCCGAGCTTCAGCCCGATTTCCTTGCCCTCCTTGTCGGAAAACGAAACCAGCGGCTCGCCGGCATAATTGTCCGGCCACCATTTGCCCTCGGTCAGCGTCGCGTTTTCCGGCTGCCTGATGTCATAGGTCAGGCCGCGATCTCCCTTCAGCACCCAGGCGCCCTCGGCCGGCACCTTGACCTTGTCGACATCGACGCCGTTGAGCGCCATCACCCGGCCCCGCAGCATCGGCACCTTGGCCAGCGTTCCCTGAGGCGCCTCCTTTGCGATCAGCGATGAGAAGGCATCGACTTCGCTGCCCTGGATGTCGACGAAGAAGAAGTTCGGCGCCCGCTCCGACAGGTTGCCGGAGATCTGGCGCCGGAGATTCCCGTCGATCAGCGCCAGCGTCACCAGGAGAGTCAGTCCAAGCCCCAGCGACAGCACCACCGACGGCGTCAGCGCGCCGGGCCGGTGTATGTTGCCGATGGCGAGCCTGAGCGCGACAAAGCGCACGCGCGGGCTTTTCCTGGCTGCCCATTGCACCAGTCCGCCAACGAGACGCAGCACCAGGAAAGCAAAAATCGTGGCGCCGACGAAGATCGAGGCGATGCGCTGGTCGCCCGAAAACAGGATCGCCAGCGCCGCCAGGAAAAGCGCGATGCCGAGCGCGCAAACGACATAGACGGGGCGCGGCAGTCCGCGGCCTTCCAGCCCCATCTCCCGGAACAGCGCGGTCGCCGGCACGTCACGGGCGCGGCCGAGCGGCAGCAGCGCGAAGGCGAGCGTCACCAGCAGGCCGAACAGCGCCGCCATGGCGAGCGCGCCGGGATAGAAGCCGCCTTGCGCCGGCACCGGAATGACGGACTGCAGGGCGGCACTTGCGACAAACGGCATCAGCGCGCCAAGCATCAGGCCGGCGCCGATGCCGAGCAGGGCGATGATCAGGATCTGCACGAGGTAGACGGCAAAGACGAAGCCGCCGGACGCCCCCAGGCTCTTGAAGGTGGCGATGACGCCGCGCTTGCCGTCGAGATAGGCCCGCACCGCATTGGCGACGCCGACGCCGCCGACCACCAGCGCGGTGAGCCCGACCAGCGTCAGGAATTGCGAGAAGCGTTCGATGTTGGAAGACAGCGCCGGTGCTGCGTTGCCGCGCGTGCGGATCGACCAGCCGGCCTCCGGGAAATCCCTGGTCGCCTGGTCCTGGATGGCCTTGAGCCGCGCCTCGTCGGCACCGGCGGGCAGCCGGACCTTGTAGGCGTTCTCGACCAGGCTGCCCGGCTGGATCAGCCCGGTGGCCGCCAGGCCCTCGGTCGAGATCATCAGCCTTGGCGCGAAGCCGAACCCGTCGGAAACCGCGTCGGGCTCGCCCACCAGCCTGGCGCGCAGTTCGAAGATGGCGGTGCCGAGCTTCAGCCGATCGCCGATCTTGAGATGCAGCCGTTCGAACAAAAGGTCGGGTGCAGCGGCGCCGAAAACGCCGAACTGCCCGCCGAACAGTTCCTGCTTCGTCAGCGCCGGTTCGGTTTCCAGCGCGCCATAGAGCGGATAGGCCTCGTCGACCGCCTTGGCCTCGACGAGCGCCTGATCGGATCCGTCGGCCAGGCGCGCCATCGAGCGCATGCCTGCGGTATGCGAAACGACGCCCAGCCCGTCGAGAAAGCCAAGTTCAGCCTGGTTGGCGTCGCGCTGGTTGATCTGGAAGCGAAGGTCGCCGCCGAGCAGCGTCTGGCCCTGATCGGCGACACCGGCGGTAATGGAGCGGGCCACCGAATTGACGCCGCCGATGGCCGCGACGCCGAGCGCTATGCAGGCGAGGAAAACAAGGAAGCCGGACAGGCCGCCACGCATCTCGCGCACAGAGAAGCGGATCGCAAGCTTCAAGGCCCGCGCCAGCGGCATCAGGCGGTGACCTTGACGGGCGCCGGCGCTTCGATCCGCCCG
>NZ_JAPYKP010000071.1:0-28101 GCF_037179725.1 Mesorhizobium sp. Cs1321R2N1
AACCATCAGCCAAATGAGCGATGATCCCCTCATCAGCCTGCCAGCTGTGGCACGCTGATCATCCCGGCCCCTTGCCGGAGAGCGCGGCGACCAAACCGTCAGCTACACCACTCCCTGGGACACGATCAGCAATTTCTCCGGCGGAATCGACGGCCGCCCGATCGGCGAATACAACCGCGAAGTCCAGCTACAACGCCGAAAGTGCCTCGGTCACAATCGCTCGGATCGACCGAAGCGGATGAACGCGAGGCAATCATCTGTCGCGTTGCGGGAGCGCGTCGGATTTTGTTTGACGCAATTCCCATCCGTCGATGGACTTCTGCAGGTCGGTGGATATGGCTTGCGCGGTGTTCGGCGCGGCCCATGAATGAGGGCAACGCTGACCGAGAATGAGATCAGCAAAGCAAAGGCGGTCGCGAACAAAACGTGGCCCTCTTTGGAAAGCACGAGCTTAACCGCCGCCAATCCGGTTCGTTCATTCACGATCCGTTAGCCTGTGTGTCGTGGTTAATCCATGCTTAACCGGCCGTGCGCGGCCATTTGCTAAACCCGCATAGGGGGCGTAGGCTCAGACATCGGCCGCCGATTTATCCGGATGCTGCCGACAGTGAGAGATACGTGCTCTTGCCCGATAGGGAGAGGAGCCATGGCTCAATCCACTTTTCGCAACCATGTTTTGAATACCCTCACGCCTGAGGATTTCGCGCTTTTACGGCCATCGATGCATCACGTCGAACTGGCCATCAAAGCCCGGCTAGAGATCGCATATCAGCCGATCGAGCACGTCTATTTCCCCGAGACCGGTATCGCATCGGTGGTCGCCGCCATGACCGGAGGGCGGCAAAGCGAAGTCGGCCTGATCGGCTATGACGGCATGACGGGCATTGCGGTCGTCCTCGGCCAGGACAGGTCTCCCAATGAAACCTATATCCAGGTCGCCAGCAAAGGCTGGTCCCTGCCGGTTGAACCGCTTCGCATTGCGATTGCCGGGAGCCAGACCCTTCAGCCGTCACTGCTTCGCTACGCTCACGAATTCCTGATCCAGTCGTCGCGAACGGCGCTGGTCAACAGCCAATCGACAATTGAGGAACGGCTGGCCCGCTGGTTGCTCATGGTCGACGACCTCATCGAAGGAGACAAAATCAACCTGACGCACGAATTCATGGCCACTATGCTTGGTTCCCGACGCCCCGGCGTCACCACGGCTCTCCAGATGCTTGAATATCGAGGGCTGGTCCACGCCAAGCGCGGCGAGATCACGATTGTCGACCGCACCGGAATGATAACACTCACGCACGGCGCGTATGGCGACGAGGAGCAGCGTCACTTCGACATCACCAACAGCCGACTGTCGGAATCGGACATGCCCTTGAAGGCTGTCAGATCTTGGCGCTAGATCATATTGGTCTGGGTTCAGGGAGGTGTTCTTGATGACCAACTCTTTTCATTCCATCACGGTTGAAAGAGCCGCCGAGGCCTATGTTCTTTCCAGAGGCAAAGCTCGCTTCCTCTCGATTGCACAAGCAATCCGCGCCATCCGAACACTCATGCCGACCTGTAAGACCTCTGACCGCCAATTAGAGGAAATGTTGGCGGCAGCATCCATCGTTCACGGCGTGGCTGTGGCTTTCGATAAAACGACGGCCGACAGCGTAGCACCCCAGCTCCATTCTTAGGTGGCCGGATGCTTGCGTTCGCCCAGAAGGCTGCTTCTTCGGACGTTCGCCAAGCGATCATCCGCCAGCTGATTGAGGACATCGGCAGGCCGTGCATCTCGATAGCAGAGGTGATTCAGGCAACCAGACGAGCTTTTCCACTTTGCGAACTGACGGATTGGGAGCTCGGCAACTTCGCTGCGCGAAGCGCGATTGATGCCGGATTTGCGATTGAGTTCGACGCAGCTGTACCTTGATCGCAAGCTCGGCTGCGCGTCCTTCGAGCGATCATGGGGCGATCATCAGGCTCCCGTGCGAACAGTTGGGTTTAGAACTTCTCCGCACAGTCCATGCTTGCCGGCGCGATCGCCGCGTAAATTCCTTGGAGTTTCCATTACATACCTCCCTTCCAAGCGCCAGCATCTGCAATGAGGAGGTTGTTTTGGTTCCGAAATGCTTTTGGGCGGCACCGGCAAATTCCGCTTGGCGGCTGCTGTCAAGCGTCTCCTACGCCATCAGTCAGGGGTGTAGGGCACCGATCCGTTTTTGCTTTGCGTCGAATCTCAAAGTCAGACTAATTTCTCAGGCATTCGATTGAGGGAGGGCACATGCTAATTTATCAAAGAGCCAAAGAAGCTGGCGTCTTCGATTCCTCCGACGTCGCTCTGCTAGGTCGCGTGTTCGAGAAGTTGAAAGCTGAGGGCCAATCGCCAGAGGGACATGAAGCGCTCGCCTCCCGCGTAATCGCAAACTATCAGGCCGGAATCAGAGACGAGGAAGAACTGGCGGCGGTTTCCAAACTACCTCTGGGGCGGTGAAGTGCATCTTGTGCCGTAGCGCATCTGCCTTGTCGAAACAGAGCAAAAAGCCCGTCACCTGTTGGACGGGCTTCTGACTTGCGGGTGGGAGTGTACCCAGTCGTACTCGTAGATCGGATTGCCGAAATAGAGATAGGTGTCGCGATTTTCTTCGCGTAGCGGCATGGCCGTCATGCCCCGCTGGTAGCTGGGCTCGAAATGTTCAAGGATGACGCGCCATGAGCTGTCGTCTCGTGCGCTTCCTCGGTGGGCATTCATCGACGATGATGAGATCGAAAAAGTCCGGCGGAAGTCACGGAAAAGCCCGGCACGACGCTCGTCCTCGGCAAGAGCCTGATAGACAGTATCTCGGCAGCTTACCACCCACCGTGTTGTAAGGGGCGATGAGGTGGTTCACGCGCTCGACTGTTTCGATCCCGCTGCCGCCTGATAGCGCCGCCAAAGATCATCAGGCGTGGGGAAATCGGCGATGCGCGTTTCCGTCCCCTTGAAATACGTCGATCTCAATAATACTACCAGCAGATCGCCATCAACCGGACGGTTGAAGCCATCCTTGCCGGAAAGAAGCGCCTGCTTCTCACCATGGCGTATCGCTGCCGTTAGTGGCATAGGCGTATTTGAGGCCGAGGATGTCCGCATAGTCGCGGGCCTGCTGAACCGCGGTGCTCGCAGATTTGTAACCGGCCTTCGCCTCGACCACAGCAAGCGGGAAATCCCTCGTAAAGCGAAGCAGGTAGTCAACGCGCTTCGGCGGATTGCGTACAAAGCCTTCGCCTACGGGGATGACGCGGCCATCTGTGACGGTCCGCTGCTCGGCGATGGAATGAGGCTCGTGATCCCAACCGGCGGATTGCAGCTTGGGCACGACAAACTTTCGGCACGTGTCGGCTTCGTTCGTCATGTTCCCCCACTGCCCCCCGAGCTGCGGTTCTATCCTGCGAAAATCAGCTTCGCGATTCGCCGCGCGAGCGCTATGATTCACCGAGGCTCGAAATCCAGAATTTCGCACACGACTGCGAGCCTGTGGACTCTTGCTTTTGATCTCGCAGGTCTATTGGCCGGCAACCGAGAAGCTCAACCGTCTTGCCGATTGTCAACATCTGGTCTGTCTTACGTACCAGAGAACCGCGTCTGACCGCTCGCATGGCAAATTGGCAAAATCGGCGAGGACGGTCCATCTGGCCGAGCCTTCACGCATCGTGTTCGCGCTTCTATGTGTTCGCGCTTCTATTCTGCCGCGGAAACCTTCTGACGGCCGGATGCACGATAGGGATCGCCACCATCGCCAGTGAGATCAAGGTGGTATCGACGAGCGTCGAGAAGCTCAATCAGTTTGGCATGGTCTTGTACCCTGCATTGAAGACGACCATTTTCAAGCTCTTTGAACTTAAAACCATGCTGAGCTGCGAGCGCTTCAATTGGTGCACGCTGGAATGCCGCCAGATTAGCATTCCCAGCCACTGAGGCCGCATGACGTGCCACTCTTGGATGGCTCCCAATTTGCTCCACAATCCTCGATAAATCGAGAAAGGTGATCGCGTCGTGGATAGCCTGGACCTTTGCGGCGGCAGTTGCAGCAACGTTTGCTACAATCTTCGCCACCTGCTCCATTGGGCCGACGTTCAAAATATAGACGTGCGCATCCGTGACGATGACGTCGAACTCCTGGTCGAGGCGAAGAACGTTCTCCTGGATCATAGTGAGTGTGTCGTCTACAAGGCGTACCAAGCGGTTACGTGCCTTTATGGTACCCTTCAAGCGCGTAGCCTTCTTTATCCCTATCGCACGGCGGCCCTGATCATCTGTGAACTCAGCGAAGTAGTAGTCCATGTCCTGAATATGGTCTTGGACGTTAGCAAGATCGTCGAGAGCCCCAGCATCAAATATCGCTGACAAATCACCCATGAACTCGTTTTTTCGCTCAGCGTAAATTCGCCTTTTCGCTCCATAATCTTCCGAAATATCGTAAGCTTCCCAGCCCGTCTGAACTGCCTCGAACGAATCAATCGTATCTCGTAAAATCGTCCGCAGCGTGTCTTTCGTTGCTGCGTCGGTCGGAACAAAGTGCATGTTGCCATTGCTGCGCAACGTAACTCCAAAGTTTACCGCAACTATCGCCATGGGGTTAAATTCGGCTTCAATCATCGTCTGCCCTATCAACAAGTACGTTGCCCCCGAGTCGGTATCCGGTTAGCGGCTCCCCGTTCACCAAATAATGCCTTCGAGAGATCACTGCATACGTGACGAGTCGCTCACCCTCTCGATCCTTGGATGTAGTACCGCCCCGAGCTTCAACAGTAAATATGCGATATCCACAGAGTGCAAAAATCAGATTCATGTAGTGAAGGCGCATATGCCAAAACAAAAACATGACAAAGAGGAACGCAATTGATATGGCAGCAATATCACGCACAGCAGTGAGAGTGGCTTGGAATAGCGGGATGAGCATCGCAAAAAGATACGTCAGGAGGTGCTCCCGCTGATCACGCGCTGACTCCACAACAATTGTTTTCTCATTCTGGTTTGCACGCGCTCTTCGAAAAACCAGACAGAGAATTGCAGTCGGCAGTATGAAAAGGAAGACGCATGTGGGGATCCACAGCCTGTCAGAGATTGGAGTCACTCCCCGCACCGCCCACAGGAGAAAAACCGGACTTAAGCTCGACCAAACTAAAACAAATCGGACGAAGCCAAGCCCTTCGCCCGCGGTAGCTCTCGGCATACATGCCTCCAGTAAAAAATGAGTTAGCTCTATGTTCAGGATCGTAGACGAGATGGGCGTCTCCGGGAACCTCATGGCGCGTTTGAAGTCTAGGCATTGAATGGGCACAGTGGACGCTCAGCCAAGACATGTCTACAACTGGTATTGCCGTACTGGGGGGTGAAAATGGCGGAATTCAAGGCTGTTAAATCGCGAACGACCATCAGGTCAGCGATGAAGAGGTGGCAGAAGGCCTTTGTTATGCTGGGCAGTCTGAATCACGGGTTCTCCGGGCTGATTTGGGTTGAGTCCTCCGGAATCTGGCTACGCGTTGGAGGACGGGAAAGAGCTAAAGGCTTTAGGTACTGGAACGGGATCGGTGATCGGCTCGGGAGCGGGAAGGGCAGAAACCTTCTCGTCGAAATAAACCCGCCGGATGGAGAATTTCCGGGCCGTTTCCAGGGCCTTGTGGCACATGATGGCGCGAGGCGATTGTGGGTTCTGCACGCAGGTGAAATAAACATCGAAGGGATGCCCGTCCACCTAGGCGATCATGTCCAAGTGCACGGTTTGCCATCGGTCGATGTTCATTTTTCAAATGGGAAAGTTCGACAGTATTACAAAGTGGCATGCCTTGATGCGAATGAGCAATCGATTGTCGGTTCTACCAAAATATTTGCGGACGCATGCCGATTGGTCCGCATCAGTACCGGCGCTCAGTCTCAGTCGGCTGTCGAGATTGCATCTCAAGCCAAGATATTTGAGGAAGCGCTTGGCCCATATCTCGTTGGCCCCCAAGGCGCGAAATGGAAGGACCGCACTCATGCCCGAATTTGGCATGCGTTAAAACAGGCCTTGGAGGCCAAAGGTGTAAAGGTCGCTAACGAACGGGTAAGTTCCTTGGGGCCGGACTTGTTCACCTACGACGAGCCTGTACCGAGGCTTTTTGAGATTAAAACGGCAGCGGGCTCATCTGATTACCTCAAGGCAATCGGCCAACTGATCGTATACGAAAGGTTGCTGAAGAGGGGGTTCAGGAAAATGATGGTCGTCCCGAAGGACCTTCCTCCCGCTTTGAAAGAAATCTTGGAAAGCCTCGAGATAGGCGTTGTGACCTACGGCACGAAAAAGGGCACACCGCTCTTCAGCGGCCTTTGAACAAGACCTAAGCGTTACAAATAACGCCCTTAACAGCCACCCGACTTGCGAGGAATAGCTTGACGTCCAAAGACATTGACGCCTGCCCAAAATGCGGTTCCTTCGAGCGGCGACCTCGTGGAAACTGTGCTCATTGTCACCGCGAGGCAGCCGCTCGATATCGCGCTAGAGTGAAGAGCGCACAGGGTACTCACACGAAAGCGGAGTGGCTTGCCAAGGCAGCAACCTATGGTGCTTGCCCGAAATGCAGCCGCACGTGGGATCAGGTGGAGCGTCCAAACGCCCAGCGCCTACCATTTACAAAGGGCCACATCATACCGTTGGCGCGGGGTGGGACGAATAGCATCGAGAACCTTCAGCCCGAGTGTTCGCGCTGCAACTATGGGGACCACGGAGCTCATTTTACTCGACTGGCCCGCAGATAGGCGCGTGACCAAAATTCCGCACGCTGGCCGCCGAGGATTTCGTGGGGCGTCCGCATAGGGACGCGCGAAAAAAAATCCAGATCGCCTATGCGGGGGACCGCGACATGGATCGTTACAAATCAAACGAGTTGGGCTAATTGTGCCGCCAAATTCGGAACCCTGAAGCACCAAGGAGAGACCATGGCGACTGACGATTTGGATTTGGAAGCGCTGCTCGCCGAGTTCAAAGCGGAGCGAGAACTCGACGAAGCCGACCTACCTCCGTCTACGTTCACGGCCCACCCAAAGAATCCGAGGGCGAGTGCGCGGAGGAAGCTTCGGCGACGCATCGTAAATCTGGAGTTGGCGCTGGAAAACGTCGAGTGGGCTATCGGGGAGGTCTTTTCAACCGCTGGCCGCGTCAACAAGGAGAGCGAACTTAGGCGGCTGCAAGCGGCAATTGCCGCCTTCCGGGAAGAGACAGGACTCAGGAATTCCATTCAGGAGGACTACGCGCCGACCTCTGACGACGCGCTCTTCAAGATGTTCGAGGCCGCCGAGCAAACCACCCGGAACGCGATTGCCAACAGCGCCCCGCTGATGAGTTCGCTCGACCTGTCCCCCGCCAAGGATGAGGACGACTAAGCCCTCGAAGGTCCAGGATTATCCTGATCTCTACTGTGCAGGGTGGCAGCTATGTACGCGCCAACCTACAAGGGCGCGCTCGACTGGTCTGCCCTCCACGCCCGACACAGGCCCAAGTGAGGGCAGGGGATATCTCGCCCACATTCCCTCGTAGAGGTCGGTGTGCCAGTAAAGAGAAGGTAGCGATAGGGCTGACCATAGTTTCTGAAATCATAGAGAGCTCTAATCCTCTATCAGCGAGCGCCCGGCATACGGCGCCTGGGGCAAGCCGAGAACGCGCGCAAGCGTCGGCGCAAACTGGTCCGCATTTGCCTCGTCGACGGTCCGCTGGGCAACGCCGATGCCGGACAGGATGAACATTCGGTCGTCCTCACGGCTGCCCGGCCGAAAACCGTGGGTTGAGATGGCGCGCGGCCTGCCCGTCGCAGAGAGCGGGGCGGACGCATGCCTCGCTCGCTCCTCGAAGGAATGCCGAGGCGGCGCGACGAACATCGCCACAGCCCCGCGGAGTGGCTCCGGTAGATGCAGATCGTTCCAGAGTTCGACGCCGTAGGGCGACAGTCGCTCAGTGGCTCTGTCAACATCGCCGGGCGTTTTGAGGGAGACGTAGAGGCTGGCGCCTTCGGTCATCCAGTGCATGTCAGGGATAATGGCCTCTGGAAAAATCGCCGTATCGACCGGACCGTGACCGTGGTCGCTGGCGATCGCGATCACATAGTCGCCGAGCCGTCCGTTCCGCTCGAGAACTGCCAAGACGTTACCCAGCAGCATATCGGCGAACTGCATCGACCAGATCGCAGTAGGCGTGTCGTACCCGAGAGAATGCTGGAATGCATCCGGCATCTCGATCTCCGTCAGCACGAGATCCGGCGGCCGGTCGGAGCCGAGCAGAGCCACGACGGCGCGATTGAGAAACTGATCGAGTGCGAGGCCGGCCAGCAGGTGCGGCGCGCCGTCATCAACTGACTCTCGGAACCAATCCATTTCGGTCAGGCCGGCGCGCGCGAGCCGATCTTCGGGATCGTGGATTGCGCGCGAGGCCGCCAATGCTTCGGGAGTGGTCATCTTTCCGAAGCGATGACCGGTCACGAAACTACGCAACCACCAGGGCGGGACATAGATGGAAGTATCGTCCAAAGCGATCAACGCATGGCCGATCGCCGCGACATCCAGGCCGGCGGCCTTGGCATGGGTGGCAAGAGTCGGCGCCCGCAAATCCTCAGCTAGCGGCGCCATGAAGATGTCACCGCGGAAGATATGATTGCCATAGACGCCGTGCACTTCGGGTCCAACGCCTGTCAACATGGTTGCGCGGCCGGGGACAGAGGTGGCCGGCACGGCCGATTTAAGCCGGCGAACGCGCAGGCCAGAAGCCGCGAGACGGCTCATGTTCGGGAGGCGGTGCGCATGGGCTTCGAAAGTGTCGGCGCTGACGCCGTCGACGAGTATGGAGATCAGCTTTCTTTGCATGAAGGTCCGTCATTTTAGGGTCGGGTCGAGTTGATCGCGCAACCAGTCGCCGAGGACGCTTACTGCCACGGCGGTCAACACGATGACGAGACTGGGAGCGAGCAGCATCCAGGGGGCGCGGGTGATATACTCGCGGCCGGCGGCGACCATGACGCCCAGGCTGCTCATTGGCGGCTGGACGCCAAGGCCGAGAAAGGACAACCCGCTTTCGACGAGAACGATTTCAGGAAATGTCACTGTTGCCGCGACCAGAAGCGTTGCCGCACTGTTGGGCAGGATGTGCCGAACATAGACGCGCAATGGGTGGGCGCCGAGCTGGCGGGTTGCACTCGCATAGCCCTGCGCACCGGCGGCCATCGCGAGTCCCCGGGCAAGCCGCGCATTCCGCTCCCAGCCGTACAGCCCCATCAGGGCGACAAACAGCGTCAGCGAATTGCCCAAAAAGGCGAGCATGGCCAGCGCCACGATGAGAAATGGTAACGAAGCCTGGACGTCGATCATCAGGAGCAGAACGTGCTCGACCAGCCGGCGAAAATAAGCGGCGGTGAAGCCGATCGCCGTGCCGACGAACACGCTGATCGCGGTCGCGCCGAAGGTGACCAGCAAGCTGGTGCGGATCGAGTAGATAAGACGCGAGCCAACGTCACGGCCGAGATCGTCAGTTCCAAGGATATGCAGCATCGTCCCGCCGAACCCCACAGGCGGCGCCAGACGATGGCGCAGGTCGATCGCAGTAATGTCGTAGGGGGCAATGTGCGCTGCTACGAGTGCGGCCACGACCATGAGCAGAACCCAGCCCGCTGCGACGCGTGTCGGCAAGTCCATCCAGGAAGTCGTCTGAAGCCTAGGCATCATGACCGGCATCTCAATGCGATCCAGCGGACGATGCCCGCAAGCGCGGATCAACTACGCCATAGAGCAGGTCCATCAGGAGGTTGGCCGATGTCATGGTTAGTGTCACAAGCAGAAGGATGACCTGAACCACGGCGAGGTCTCGGTTGGCAACCGAGACCACCAGCAACTGGCCGATGCCGGGCCAGCCGAATACATTCTCCACCAGGACCGCGCCTGCAACTTGTCCCCCTAGCATCAGGCCGAACAGCGTCAGCACAGGAATGATCGCGTTCGGGAGAGCATGATGGCGAACCACCTGCCGCCAGGTCACGCCCTTGGCGCTGGCCGCGACGACGTATAGCTGTGACAGAACCTCGATCATGGCACTGCGCGTGAAACGCGCGATAATGGCCGCCCCGCCAATGCCGAGCGTCAGAACCGGCAGGACAAAACCGGCAGCCCGGTCTGCGCCGCCTGACGGGAACAGGCCGAGTGTGACCGAAAAGATCAGGATCAGGAGCAGCCCAAGCACGAAGCTCGGTACAGTGAAGCCGAGAACGGTCAGCATCATAACCGATCGATCGACCCAGCTGTCGCGATGCATGGCGGCATAGGCGCCGACGGGAATCCCGATCAGCATTGTGAGTATCAGCGACGGGATCATCAGCGCCAATGTCAACGGCACGCGCTCGAGCACAATATCCAGGGCTGGCTTTCCGCCCAGCATGGAATTGCCGAAGTCGCCATGAAACGCCGCCTGGATGTAGCGCCAATATTGCACCGAAAGCGGTTGATCGAGATCCCAATGCCGGCGAAAGGCTTCGAGGTCGGCGGCACGAGCGCTGGGACCGAGAATTTGCAAGGCTGGATCTCCAGACGCGCGTAACACCACGAAGGTAAGGGTCACCACAACAAGGATCGAAAGTGCGGCACGCAAGACTTTCGGGCCAACAAAACGAATGATTGTCGCGGTCATCGATCCCTCACACGATGGCAGGCGACCTCCCGTTTTGAATCCAGTGGCAGGAGTTCGGGCAGGCTTTGTCGGCATATGTCGTGCGCTAGTGGGCAGCGTGAATTGAACGGACACCCGGAAGGCCGATCGGTGGCGCTCGGCGGCTCGCCCGAGAGCGGCACATATTGGTCGAAGCCGCCCGGCAGCCTTGGCATGGCCGACACGAGCGCCTGCGTATAGGGATGTGCGGGGTGGTCGATGATGACGTCGGCGCGCCCCTGCTCGACGACGCGGCCCAGATACATCACCGCAATGCGATCGCTGACGTGACGCACGATCCGCAAGTCATGGCTGATAAACAATATGCCGAGCCCAAGCTCCTGCTGACGATCCACCAGCAGGTTGACGATTTGTGCCTGTACAGAGACGTCGAGCGCCGAGACCGGTTCGTCGCAAACCAGAAGCGACGGTTTTGGTGCTAGCGCACGCGCCAGCACGACGCGCTGGCGCTGTCCGCCGGAAAGCTGATGCGGGTAGAGCATGTGGTGGTCTTCGCCAAGTCCCACTGCTTGGAGCAGCTCTTTTACCCGCTGCCGCCGGCTTGCGGCATCGCCAACTCCGTGAATCTCCAGCGGCTCGGCGATGAGGGCATCAACCGTCATGCGGCGGTCGAGCGCCCCCAGCGTGTCCTGAAAGACCAGTTGCATCTGCCGCCGCTGTGAGCGCCACTCTTTGCTGCCGATCCGCGGCAGCAAAGAATCTTGAAACAGCACCCGGCCGCTGTCCGGCGAATCCAAGCCGAGCGCGATCCGGCCGGTGGTGGATTTGCCGCAACCAGATTCGCCAACAATGCCGGTCGTTTGCCCCGCCTCGACGTTCAGCGACACGCCATCGACCGCAGCGAGATATTTCCGCGGTCCGAGAATCGACGAGCCGACCGGGAAGCGGCGGGAAACGCTTTCGAGACGCAGCAAGGTCATCGCTCGGCTGCAGCCTTCAGGCAGTGCACGGAATGCCCGGCAGAAACCTGCCGCGCTTGCGGTCGGGCTACGGCGCATGCAGCGACGGCGTCCCTACATCGCGGTGAGTAGGCACATCCAGGCGGCAGGTGTCGCTGCGGTGGCGCGCCCGCTATTGCGGTCAACCGTATGCGCGGTCCACACGATGGCGGAATGGCTCCGATCAGGTCGCGCGTGTAGGGGTGCTCCGGCGCTGTCAAAAGCGTGAGTGTCGATCCGGCTTCGACGATCCGTCCGGCATACATGACGCAAACCCGATCACAGATGGCCGCTACTGCCGCTAGATCGTGGCTTATCATCACCAAGGCCATGCCGGTGTCTTGCTGGATCTTCTTGAGCAGCAACAGGATCTGCGCCTGCACAGTGGCATCGAGCGCAGTCGTCGGCTCGTCGGCAACCAGCAGTTCGGGCCGGCCGGCAAGCGCAATGGCGATCATTACGCGTTGGTTTTGGCCGCCCGACAACTCGTGCGGATAGGCATTGACCCTATTTGCAGCATCCGCGATGCCGACTTGGTCGAGCAGTCGACGAGTCTCAGCCCGAGCGGCGGGACCGGTCAAGCCGCGATGCAGGCGAAGTGCTTCAGCAATTTGCGCGCCTATGCGATGCACCGGATTCAGGGCGCCGGCCGGATCCTGGAAGATCATGGCAATACGCCCGCCACGCACGCGATCCAAAACTGATGACCGGGCGCCAACCAAATCGAGGTCGCCAAGCCACGCTTCGCCCGAAACATCGGCGGATCGTGGCAATAGATCCAGCACCGCCCGCCAGGTCACGGACTTGCCGCAGCCGGATTCGCCGACGATACCAACGGCCTCGCCTTTGCCTACAATGAGATCGACACCGTGTAGGACAGGCACACCCCCGAAAGCGACCGTCAGGTCAACAATCTTAATTGCAGGGTTGGCACAGGAGGGCGGAACGCCATGAGCCGGCAACAGCGCGAGGCTCGCGCTGTTCTTGTAAGACTTGTTCAGCATAGAGCTCAGGCCACCGGCTCAGGCGATATCTTCGGGCCAAGATACATTTGCGGCAATGGGTTCGGCTGCCAACTGACATTCGACTTCTGCCCATAGATAAAGGGCATGGAGTGCAGTGGTGTGATGCAGGGGTCCTCAATCTCGACAATGTCCTGCATCCGTTTGAAGGCCGCCTTGCGCTTGGCGAGATCGGTCGTCGTTTCAAGCTCATGGCCGAGCGTGTTGAATTCGGCATTGGTCCAGCCGCCGCCCGCCTGCAGGTCATTGGTCGGGCCGATAATCTGCCAAAGCATGGAGACGGGATCGGCGTAGAAGGCACCCCCCGACGTATCCGTGATGCCGCCGAGATTGTCGACCTGCGTCCAGTTCTCGCACATGATCAGCTTGACGTTGAGCCCAGCGGCTTTCCACATTTCGACCAGTGCCTGATTATCGGCAAGCTGCATCGGATAGTATGTGCCGACGGAAGGGTAGGGGATTTCCTCGCCTTTGTACGACGACTTGGCGAGGAGTTCCTTCACCAGCGCCGGATCGTAAGACACGCCCTTGCGCCCGGGATAATTGATGGCGCCGAAAATCGGCAACTGCCAGCCATTGAGCGCCTTCGCCCGGCCATTCCAAAGGCCGTCTGCCAGTGCATCTCGATCAATCGCGCAGGCAAGCGCGCGACGCAGGTTGACGTCCTTCAAAATGGGCGTCTTGAGTGGCGAGAATGTGAGGAAGCGGAACCATGTGGTTTCGACGCCGGTGACCGAAAGGCCCTTGACGCCTTCGATCTCCGCAATGTGGTCCGGGGTGATGTCGGTGACGATATCGTAATCGCCCGCCTGCAGCCCAGCGATACGTGCGGCGATCTCCGGCACCCGCTTGAAACGGATCGACGCAAACGGCGGTTGGCCGCCCCAATACTCATCGTGCGCGACCAGCGTGATCTCGTCGCCGCTACGCACGTCGCCAATCTTGTAGGGACCAGTGCCGATCGGCTTTGCAGCCCATGCATCGTAATTCTTTGCAGCATGCCATGCCTTGGCACTGATGATTTGAGTGCCCCATGCTCCAAGCCGGTTGGTGAAAACCGGGTCCTCTGTCGTGGTCAACAGACGGACAGTGCGGTCATCGACCTTCTGCACATCGGCAAGTGAGGAAAGGAAATTGGCAAGCACGGCCGCACCTGGTGCCTTTTCGCCGCGCAGCCGATCCGGCCCGAGCGACAAGACAACATCATCCGCGCTCATTGTGGAGCCGTCATGAAACTTCACATTATCGCGCAAACCGATCTCATACGTTTTCACGTCGATCTGCTTCAAGGATTTTGCGAGTGCGAAATTCAGACGGAAGTTGTCGTTGTAATCTGTCCGCAGAAGCTGGTCGAAAATGCTGTACTGCACTCGCCAGGAAACGTTGGCGATGGAAGCGCTATCCACAGGTTCCAGAATGGTGCGCAGATCCTGGACGGCGATCTTGAGGCTCGGTCGCTGGCCGCCTGCGGCCATGCGCGGCAACGCCATCGCGCCAGCCGCAAGGGCCGTCATGCCTAGAAATGTGCGACGTGTCGTTTGCATATCAAAAACCTTCTCCTGTTGTCGGGACGGCAAGCCGGCCGAACTCCGCTTCTTCCCGAGACGGGCAGAGACATAGCGCAGTTATGTGAAGGTTTTGTGTGGCTTTAAGACGGATTGTGGTGGGTTTGTAATGGAGGCGCAAAGGCATTTCACAAACTGTCGTGAAACGACCGCATTCCTGCGAGCATGCCGCAGCAGGGTCAAGGTCATTTATGCCGGGTTACGACGGCTTTTGCTGCGGATATAGGACTTGGGCACCAGCGGCTTCGATCTGCTTCAGCACGTCCAGTGCCGGCTTCCGGTCGGTGATGATCGAGGAAATCGCTGAATGGGGCAGGATGCGGTAACGCACCGACCAGCCGAATTTGGTGTGATCGGCGAGAACGATGATTTTCCGCGTCTGTTCGCAAAGTGTCGCGGCGAGATCCTGCCCGACCTGTTGATGATCGAAGACGCCTAGAGTGGGATGCACAGCGTTGACCCCGATGAAAGCAACATCGATCTGCTGTTCGCGAAGCGTGCGCAGACCAAGAAATCCTGTCACGGTCCGGAAGTCGGGATTGAATTCACCGCCTAGCATGACCACGCGATGCCGACGGCCGTCGGCAGCTGCGATCGCTATATCGACCATGTTGGTGACGATGCGCATCTCCGGCAAAGCCGAGATGCGACGAGCCAATGCCAGCACCGTGCTGCCGCCCCCCAAGAAGAGGTTCTGCCCGGGCTTGAGAAGACCGAGCGCTATCTCGGCAATAGCGTTCTTTTCCGCACGCTGAGAAATCGCGCGCGACGAGACGGCCAATAACTTAGGCTGCTGCGTGGCGACGGCCCCACCATGGACGCGCACGACCAAGCCGTCCTGCTCGAGCTGTTTGATATCCCGCCGCGCGGTCTCCTCAGAAATGTTGAATTGCGCTATCACATCTCGGATACGGACTTCGCCATCCGTTTGGATCATTTCGATGAGCTTCTTGTGGCGATTGTGGCTAAGTGACATTCTTCCCTCTCACGGTATTTGCGCGAAACTAGCGAGCTCGAAGCGCAAACGCCATCGTGGAGAGCAGGTTGGCCTGAATGGAGGTAGCGTCATTCGGCAAAGCATGCCGCCCGGGCCGCAGACTGAGCTGACCGCGCCCACATTCGGCGCTCGGCTAGATCGCGCCCGCGGCTTATGCTGCTAATCTCATTGCAACGCGCGATCGGCTGTTCAACCCCGACCAGCTCCGCCGATCACCCGTTGCTCAACCCGCGCCACACGGCGTCCAGGCCCGGTAACGAGGCGCCGGAGCGGATGGACGCTGACCGATACTGGCCTACTGAAGATGAAATGGCTGGCGATGTAGCCGGACGCCACATTTATGACTATGCCCAGAATAATGGCTCCGAAGAGTAACCCGTAAAGCGCCTTCCAACGAGTGAAACGGCGCTCACCAACTCCAAAATGATAGACGATTGCTGGGAAGAACATCTGCGACAGTAGTGGCACACCAAACATCGCCAACAGCACGACGATGAGAGCTACGCTTGGGTTGCGATTGAACAGCCCCGGAAACGCAAATACAGCCGCGACGATAAATGGGAACGTAATCAGTAGGATGATTGAGAAGAAGGCTACCCCGGCACCCTAGCCTATCAAATTCAAGCCGCTGTACCAGGCCCTGCTCGACTGGAGGCATTCCGAAAATGGCGGGTGAGATCGCGATCGCTGTGACAAGATCTGCCTGGCTTCAGCGGCACGACGCCGCCTCAGGGCGGCGCGGCCTTCTCGCCACAGAGTTGAGGCATGGCTCAAATCAAGTAACCGACGTATCCCATTTCACAATGCTGCGGACCCGTCCGCGCCAACAGTGTTATCGAAATGCGGATAGCTTTTTTTGTTGCGGCTGCCGTTGCGCAGGATCTAAGGTCGGCTTTGGGCGAGGGGGCATAATTGTCAGAATCCGAAAAGTCAGTCTTCCAAAGCGATATACCGCTAAGGGAGAAGCTCGAGCGCGCCAGGATGGAGCTGCTCGACCTTTCCGCGCGCAACCGACTCTTGAACGTTCCGCGTTTTTCTAAAAGCGCTAAAACCATCGACGTCGTCGATGAGCGGTCATCCGAGATTTATCGGTTGCTGGTAAATGAAGGTAAGGCCTTTACCTTCCTCGCCGGTAAGCCGGATAGGCCAAAGGCCGGTCAAGAGAGTGCCACTGCGGATAACGAGATCGACTACTCGCCGATTTCCCTTGCTCAGCCCGAAGACGACGAGGTGGACGATAGGGGTGTGTCCTCGCGACATTCGGACACCAAGCTTCAGACTCGCATGACCCCAACCGGTTTGCAACGCAGGCTGCTCGATCTCTACCACGATGCGCGAACGCTAGAAGAGGAGCAGGGCGTCAACATCCTCTTTCTGGCTCTTGGGATGCTGAGGTGGATTGACCCGAATAACAAGGAAAACATCCGTCAAGCTCCGCTCATTTTGGTGCCGGTCCGTCTCGAGCGAGGTACGGCTGGGGAAAAGTTCCGGCTACGCGGCAGACCGGAGGATCAGAGCGCAAACCTCTCCCTCGAGCTCTATCTTGATCGCATGCACAAGCTCGCGATGCCGAGCTTCGATGCGGGAGATGACTTCAACGCCGCAAAGTATCTCGATGCCGTGGCCGAGGCAGTCTCAACAAAAGAGGGTTGGGAGGTGCTCCGGGACGATATGGTGCTAGGCTTCTTCTCGTTCGCGAAGTTCTTGATGTACCGAGATCTTGATCCCGAGATCTGGCCCGAGGGTTCCAAGATCATCGAACAAGCGAAGGTCCGCTCGCTCCTTTCGGATGGTTTTGAAGCACGCGAACCGCTGATGTCTGACGATATCGCGATTGATCCGCACATTGCGCCTGCGGAGATGTTGCATATCGTCGACAGCGACAGTTCCCAGACGCTCGCGATCCATGATGTCAGGAAGGGTCGCGACCTTGTGATCCAAGGTCCGCCCGGGACAGGAAAATCGCAGACGATTGCAAACGTTATCGCGTCAGCCGTTGCGGACGGTAAGACCGTGCTTTTCGTGGCCGAAAAAATGGCCGCGCTGGAGGTCGTGAAGCGTCGCCTCGACAATGCCGGGGTAGGGGATGCCTGCCTGGAGCTCCATAGCAACAAGGCGAACAAGCGCATGATGCTGGAGGAGCTGCGTCGTACTTGGCAGCTCGGATCGCCTCAAGGACAATTCCCGTCTGCGCTCCCCGATCAACTGTTGCAGGCGCGCAATAAGCTCAATGCTCATGCCGACCGGATGCATGTCCCGTTGGGCGCATCCGCCCTGACGCCCTACCAAGTTTTCGGCCAGATGACCCGCCTCAGGCAGAACGGGCAAAAACCCGTAGATATCGAACTTGAAGGTGCGACCGATTGGACGAGTGATGGCGTTTCGGCACGCCGGAAGCTGCTTGACGAGGTTTCTCAACGCATCAACGAAATTGGATTGCCGATCCACCATCCCTGGAGAGGTGTTGGCTTGGATGTCGTTCTGCCAACCACCGTCGAGCGGCTCGTCCCGCGCATCGGGTCTTTGCTAGATCAAGCGAAGGCCGTGCAGGCCAAATTGATCGACATCGCCGCGCGGATAGAAGCCGGGCCCCCGCAAATTCTCAGCGACAGCGGCGACATAGAAGATCGCGCAGAACTTCTCGCGTCCGCACCAGAGCTTCCCGCCGACGCGTTGGTCTCGCCGGTGTGGGATGCCCAGCCTAAAGAGATCTCGTCGCTTCTTTGGACAGGATCGGATTTCGCCCGCAAGTTCGAAGACGTTTCGCAGCATTTGGCGGCGACGGCGATCGACACCCCAATTGAAGATCTTGAGACAGACCTTGCAAACCTGCCATCGGAATTTGCGAAAGACGGCTTTGTTCGCGCGCACCACCTGACCGTTCTGCTCCCACGATTGCGGGATGAAGCGGAGAGGTTGAACCAAGAGCTGGGGTCGACGGCTGTGCCGGACACGCTGGCAGGGCTCGTTAGATTAATTGTGACGGGGGAGAGAGTTGCGGCTGCACCCGACGCAAGCCCCGAAGCGTTTGCTGCGACCGTCTGGGACTCCGGACTTGAACAAGCGGCTGAGCTTGCCGAGAGCGTCGCGATCCTTGAAGCGATCCAAGCAGAACTGAAAGGGAGGGTTGTCGATGCTGCCTGGAAGATGGACGCAGCGCCGACAAGGCAGGCCCTCGCCACTCATACCGGACTGTTGAAGGCATTGAGCGGCGACTACCGTCGCGCCAAAGCACTTGTGCGATCCCTTCTGGTCGATCCTAACGCGCCGTCGACAGAGATAGTGCGTCTCCTAGACCTGCTGATGAAGGGGCAGGCCGCGGCCGCAAGGGTTCGTGATGGCGACGCCTTTGGTCGTTCCGCCTTCGGAGCAGATTGGCGGGGTGAGAGATCATCTTCGGCACCGCTCTTAGCGTTAGTGGAATGGATGCGCACGCTAAGAGGGCTTGGGTCGGAACCTCGAATTATTGCCGGACGGATGGCAGAACGCTCCGAAGCGGGGGCGCGGGCGCTACGAGTTCGCAAGGTGATCGATATCGGCCGACCGCTGATCGAGGGTTTCTGGAACGATCTCGGCCACCTTGCGCCGTCCATGCTGGGTGATGTGGCTTCCGCCGAAAGGGCTTCACTGAAGCTGATGGAAGTGAAGGCGCGTTCCGTGGCACAAGCGGACGAAGCGTCTCGAGACGTTCTGGCCAGCGTGCCTGGTCAGTTATCCGACCGGGTGGAGCTCGTCCGGCGACTGGGCGCGTTACAAAAGCTCGCTCAAGAGATCGATGCCGCTCAAGGTCTTGGCATTTCCGCATTCGGTTCGTCATGGCTCGGGCGAGGATCCAACTGGGCCGCGCTTACGCAGGCCGAGCTCTGGTTGAAAAGCAATAGCACACTCCGACATCTAGTCGCCCGTTTGCCTGAGAGAGCCGAGATCGCGAACTCAGCTCGTTCTACTCGAGAGGCGACGCAGGCAGCAGCGCTGCAATTGAAGGCGCTTGCGGAGGATTTGAAAGCAGATGCTTCGTCTCTTTTCGGAGTAGGCGATTTCTCGGATATCGTGATTGCCGAGTTGATTGCTCGATTGGAGGGCTGGGTCGGGCATCAGGAACAGCTCTCGAAATGGGTCGCCTACGAAGAACGATCGGACAATGCTCGAAAGGCCGGACTAGGGCAGTTGATAGACGGCCTGGCCAATGGCCAAGTTCCGACCGCATCGGCGCGATCGGTCTTCGACATGGCCTATTACGAGAGAATGCTGGCGGCGATGGTGAATATGGAGCCAGAGCTCGGGAGGTTTGACGGCGAGCTCCATTCCAGAGCTGTTCGCGACTTTGCAGATTTGGACCGACAAAGGATCAAGGCTAGCGCCATCGAGGTCGTGACCGCGCATCATCGCAAGATCCCTTCAAGGGATGGCGGAGCGGGGCCAGTCGGTTTGCTTCGATCTGAGATGGCGCGCAGACGAGGCCATATGCCTATCCGGCAGTTGATGCTGAGGGCAGGGCCTGCTGTCCAAGCGCTGAAGCCAGTGTTCATGATGAGCCCACTTTCGGTGGCGCAGTTCTTGTCGCCCGGTCGTATGTCGTTCGACCTCCTGGTTATGGACGAAGCGTCTCAGATTCAGCCGGTCGACGCACTCGGCGCAATTGCCAGGGCGAACCAGGTGGTCGTCGTGGGCGATGAACGCCAACTGCCGCCGACGACGTTCTTTGCGAAGATGACAGGCTCGCAATCTGAAGATGACGAGGGAGAAGGTGCGCAGGTCGCTGACATCGAGAGTATCCTCGGGCTTTTCACGGCCCGTGGCTTGCCGCAGCGCATGCTTCGCTGGCACTACCGCAGCCGACATCAATCGCTAATCGCCGTGTCGAACAGCCAGTTTTACGAGAACCGGCTGTTCATCGTGCCGAGCCCTTATACCCAGGAGGCCGGCATGGGGCTGCGGTTCCATCATGTGCCTGAGGGGGTGTTCGATTCAGGTGGTACCGGAACGAACCCGATCGAGGCGCGGGCCGTAGCGGAAGCGATCATCCGTCACGCGAAGTCGAATCCGCAAGAGACTCTGGGCGTTGCGACTTTTTCTGTTAGCCAGCGTCGTGCCATCCAAGATGAGCTCGAAGCCTTACGACGGCTGAATCCCGATACGGAAGACTTCTTCCACGCCCATCCGAGTGAGCCGTTTTTCGTCAAGAACCTGGAGAACGTTCAAGGCGACGAGCGGGACGTGATCATGATCTCGGTGGGATATGCCAAGAACGCCCAGGGCTACATGGCCATGCGCTTCGGCCCACTTGGTTCGGAAGGCGGCGAGCGTCGCCTCAACGTCCTCATAAGCCGGGCTAAGCGTGCCTGTGAGGTGTACGCGTCGATAACAGATGAGGACATCGACCTTGAGCGCGGAAAGGGGAAGGGGGTCTTCGCCTTCAAGCTCTTTTTGCACTACGCGAGGACTGGACGCATCTCGCTCGCGCAGACGACGACCCGGGAGATGGATTCAATCTTTGAAGAACAGGTAGCCAATGCATTGATTGAGCGAGGCTTTCAGGTCCATGCACAGGTAGGCATCGCAGGCTTCTTCATCGATCTGGCCGTCGCTGATCCGGAGCGGCCAGGGCGGTATCTGCTGGGCATCGAATGCGACGGTGCTGAATATCATTCTTCACGCTCCGCCAGGGATCGGGATCGGCTGCGCCAGGCTGTGCTCGAAGACCATGGCTGGATCATTCATCGCATTTGGAGTGCTGATTGGTTCCAGCGTCCGCGTGAACAGCTTGAGCGGACGGTGTCAGCGATCGAGGCCGCAACGAGAGAACTCGCCGAACGTGCGGAGTTGGGAAATCAGAGAAGCCGTGCCGCTGCAGTACAGGTCGTGACGGTAGACAGAGGTAACATCACAGAAATCGGCTTGGAAACCACGAACGGAGCCGCGGCGCCAGACCGAGCCTACGCGGAAGCCAGGGTACAGAGACCGCACGGACAGTTTGAACTACACGAGACGCCCACCGGTCTGCTGGCGGGGATGGTCGAGCAAGTCGTGGCTGCGGAGACTCCGATCCATCTCGACGAGGTGGTCTCACGAATCCGGGATGCGTGGGGCCTGCAGCGGGCCGGCGGCAGAATCCAGGACGCAATCGAGCGCGGCCTTGTTGTCGCCGAATCTCGGGGAGCAGTGGCACGGCGAGGAGACTTTTGCTTCAAGCCCGGCGCCTCTATCCGGCTGCGAGACCGTAGTGGTGTGATGTCCTCTGGATTGCGCAAGCCTGAAATGATCTCGTCGGAGGAAGTTGCTGAAGGAGCAATCGAGGTGGTGAGATCCAATCTCGGCGCGACGGAGGACGAAATCGCAACGAGCGTTTCGAGGATGTTGGGCTTCAAAGCCACAAGCGCTCAATTGAGGCAATTGATTTCGACGGCGGTTGCCGGTGCCGTCGCGAACGGATTGTTGCGAAACCAAGACGGATTGCTGATCGACGGCGCATACGGTCAGTGAGACATCACCGTCAATGCGGGGGCGGCTGCCCTCGCTAGATCTGACGAACCTGGGACGAGGTCTGTCCTTGGTTGGAGGCTGAATGGCGTTTCGATTTGTTCACACCGCCGACATCCATCTGGATTCACCGCTGCGTTCGCTTGCGCTGCGAAATCTCGAGCTCGCGGAGCTCGTGGGTGATGCCAGCCGCCAAGCCTTCGTTTCCATAGTGGATTTGTGTCTCGAGGAACGCGTGGATGCGCTGGTCCACGTCAGGCCTTTTCTCGCCGGCCCGGTCAGTCGTGCGGCTGGAGAAATCGTCGCTGGAGCCATGGGTTCGGAAGTCTGATCACCCGAGCCACCAATCAGGAGAATACGCCGTGATGTTCCATCATGTCCTCATTGCCCGCATCCTGGTTACCATCGTAGCGATTGATAAACAACGATTAGTTTTAGTCGCTGAGGTGTAAGATCGCAACAGAAAATCGATGGATAGCGGATGGTTAGCCAACCCCTATCCTTCGTATGATCTCGTATGGTCTGGCGAACCTCGGAACAGGAAGAGGACTAGATTTTCAATGCAAGGTGTGTATCTACACTATCCCAAAAAAGGGACGAGCTCGGCTGGTTTGAGGCTGATACAAGACTTTCCGCTTCTGAGCGTCGAGGATTATAGCTGCCGTTAAGCAGAGGGCCGATCTCGATGGCGGTTTCCGACCCAGTTGTAGCCGTTCGGCGCGCTCCATCATCGCCCTGTCCTACTGCGGCGCCACCATCCCAAACGGGGCGCATCGGCGCCATGCTCACCGCGACAAGCCCTTGCTCAATGGCCTTGGCTTCATGCTGGGTCCGATTGACCCTCATGCGATTGCTATGAGGGTTCAACACCGTTCTTCACAAGCCGATGACCTCTCTGCTGCCCTCCATCTTGAACACAACGATTTTGTTGTGTAGTTGAGGGCATGACGGAATTTTCGGTGATTCTTAATGAACGGGAAGCACGCAACGCTCGAGAAATGACTTCCGAGCTCGATGAGTTATTATCATCGGCACGGACGTTCGAACCGATCGTCGCCGGCCTGCCCCCTCAGGTGGTTGACGGCTTCCGAAACGCCATCAAAGCCGAAAGAGGAGAGCTCGAAGCTCTGGTCAAGGCGTATGAGGCGGCGAAGGCCGGGGACTTTGAAGACCTTGAGCGTCGGGCCGAGAACGACCCCGGCCTCACGCTAATAGTCGCTCGTATTGCGCGTGGGCTGACGCAAAAGGAGTTGGCAAGAAAGCTGGGCCTAAAAGAGCAGCAAATTCAAAGATACGAAGCCGACAGATACAGATCCATAAGCCTCGCCAACTTTCGACGCGTAGCGAGGTTCTTGGGCGTCGATTGGAAGATGGGCCTATCCAACTGGTTTGGCGGCGGCTGGAACATAGCACGCGATGTCTCTGCTGCCGAGGTTAGGAAGGTACTGAAGCACGCTCGCACCAACGGCTGGTTCGGGGATGATGATCCAGAGATTATGGCCGAAGAGGAAAGCTTCAACTATCTTCAGCGCTACGTGTCGGACCACATCCTAAAGTACGGCAGCCCTTCTCTGCTGCGAACTGGCATGAATGTGCAAGACCACTCTGAGGACCTCCTGGTGCTGGCTTGGAAGGCGCGGGTGACCCGCCGCGCCGAGCAGATCATCAGCGCCCACGCCGTAGCCTATCGCCCGCTCGACATAACTTGGCTCATGGAACTGGCTAGACTCAGCCAGCACGGAGATGGACCGGCGCGTGCGCGCGACCTTCTGCTGAGCAAGGGGATCGTACTGGTGGCCGAGCCTCAGATACCCGGGATGAAGGTGGATGGTGCCGCATTCCTGTTGGAAAGCGTGCCGGTCATCGGCTTGACGCTGCGGCGAGACACGGTGGACAACTTCTGGTTCACGTTGCTACACGAGGTCGGGCACGTCATCCTCCACTACCGAACCGGCCTCCGCACAGGTTTCTTCGACGACACGGACACAACCGACGTCGACGAGATCGAGGAGGAGGCGAACTCGTTCGCCTCCAACGTGCTTATCCCCGAAGAGCGCTGGAAGCGATCACCGGCTCGAATCACGAAGTCCCCCGCAGTAGTCGAGAAGTTCGCGAAGGAGCTGGGGATAAATCCTGCCATCGTCTTCGGCAGGATACAAAAAGAGAGGGGAAACTACGCGGTCTTCTCGAACTCGATCGGGAGAGGCGCGGTCAGGAAGCATTTGATCGGGCCCTCGAAAGGAAGCTAGACCCATGGCTCGCACTCGCCCCATCTACGTCCCGGCACTTCGCCTCAAGCAGGGCGAGTATCGCGGCTTGCAGCGCCTCGCCCCCGACGTGGCAGATAAGATCGTCCCGCGTCTCGTTGTTCCTCCTCCCAAGGAGCGCGACCCGGAGAAGCACCGTCTCCTTACCAAGGACGAAATCGTCCACGAGACCGGGCGCCGCATCGCCGATCACTGGAAGATGCGTGACGCCTTCCTCGACGTGCGCTTCCTGTTCCCGGAGTTCGGAGAGGCGGAGTGCGCCGAGTGGCTGCCCAGGATGTTCGACGTGGCGCGTAAGGCCCATGCCCAGCCGATCCCCATCCTGAGTCTGGAAGACGCCATCGGGCCTCGGATGGCGGCCTTTCGGCTGGCCCTGGCGACCGACGGTGCAACGAGGGTCGCGATACGGGTCGAATCCGGCGAAATCGACAGCGAGCTCGCCGGTCGCTTGGCCTCGGCCATGTCCCGGCTTGGCGTGACTCCGGAGAAGTGTGCCATCCTAGCGGACTTCTCGGACGCTGACTTCTCCGACGCCCTCGCGGTGGCCAACATCGCGCAAGCCGCCCTTGAAGATCTACAAGGCATTGGCCGCTGGCGCCATGTGATCTTCCAAGGGACGAACTATCCTGAGTCGAATCCGGCAGAGGCGGATGGCAACGCAATCATTCCCCGCAACGAGTGGCTGGCCTGGAAGGAGGCGATCAAGCTAGACGGGACCTCGCCCGAGCATTTGATGTTTGGCGACTACGGAGCCGACTGCGCGAAGTTCGAGTTCAGAAAGAACTCCGGTGGGATCCCGATCCGGCACTAGCGGTACACTACCTCCGACAGCTGGCTTGTCGTCCGCGGCTCGGCTGCGGGCCAAGCCGAGGCCGTCATGCGCGGCGTCTGCGAGCGCATCCTCAGGAGCGGCAAGTTCGCCGGGCGGGGCTTCAGCTCGGCCGACGACTATATTTTCAAGACCGCTAAGGGGTGGGACGGACCAGGTAATGGCTCGACGTGGCGCGAGATCAACACGACCCACCACATTACGCAGGTGGTCCGCGACATAGGCGGCATCAAGGGGATGACGTTCACTGAGACAACTTTTGTCGACCCAACCGATCAGCTGTCAATTATCTAATGTGGACGTGATTCCGATGTAGCATCGCGCGCCGGCGGCTTGTGGGGCGCCGTTAGATGTTTGATCCCAGGCTTTGATGGGGCATCCTTGTCTTCCGAATCAAAGGAGGCATTATGGGCCAGGTTCTCCATGGGAGCGCCACGACGACAGAGGCGGTCCGTCGAGCGATACAACATAGTCAAGAGAGCTTGAGGGCGCTGGCCAAGCGCTACGGGATCAACCAGAAGACCGTCGCCAAATGGCGGGAGCGGACCTCAACAACCGACCTTCCGACTGGTCCGAAAGAGCCGCGGTCGACGGTGCTCTCGGTCGAGGAGGAGGCCGTCATCGTTGCCTTCCGGCGTTACACGCTGCTGCCGCTCGACGACTGCCTCTATGCGCTGCAACCCACGATCCCGCACCTGACACGATCTTCACTGCACCGCTGCCTGCAGCGCCATGACATTAGCCGCCTGCCCGACGTCGAGGGCGACAGGCCGGCGAAGAGAAAGTTCAAGAGCTACCCGATCGGCTACTTCCATATCGACGTCGCCGAGGTGCGCACCGAACAGGGCAAGTTGCACATGTTCGTCGCCATCGACCGCACCTCGAAGTTCGCCTTCGTCGAACTGCATGAGAAGGCCACCACCGCTATATCGAGAGCGTTCCTGCTGCGCTTGATGGCGGCCGTTCCCTACAAGATCCACACCGTGCTCACCGACAACGTCCTAAGAGCGGAATGAAATGGAGCCTGCAGTCAAGGTCTCTCTGTTCGTCAGCATGCTCTTGCTGCGTGACGTTGGTCAAGTCATCGAACCAGGCGGCTTCCACCGGCAAGGGAAAAGATCTCGTCCATAGCAAACACAGGGTACGCACGCAGGCGGCCCTCACCGTCCTCAACACGAGCTTCTGATCCAGGCGGAAGACCCGAACATTATCTACAGGGTCATCGAAGCGATGCCCTCACGGCCCTAGCTGACAGAGGTTCTTCCACCTGGCACCCGCCCTTCAACGAAGGGCCGGTAGTCGGAACCACCTTTGACGACGGCGTGCACGACACGCGCCATCTTGGCGGTAATAGCGGTCATTGCCTTGCGGCGTAGATCGGGATTGTCGCGATCCCTCGCGATGTAGCGTTCGAACTTATGACGGAAGCCGTTCTCCCGCTGGCGGATGGCGACTTGTCCGGCGATCCACAGGGTGCGGCGCAGCCGAGCATTGCCGAATTTGGAAAGGCGGGTCTGGCCTCGATATTGGCCTGATTGCTGTGTCGAGAGGTCCAGTCCGCAGAACTTTAGGAATTGGCGATGATGACCGAAACGGCGAAGATCGCCGGCTTCGGCAATGATGGTCAATGCGTTGATCGGTCCGATGCCCGGGATTTGTCGCAGGAGTTGATAATCCTGGCTGTGCCGCAACAGCTCGTCGGCCTGCGCTTCGATCTCATTGCGCTGCCGGATCAGACTGCGTGCTTCGTCAATGACCATCCGGAACATGCGAATGGCAGGCGCATCAAGCGGCAGCGGCAGTCCGATCGATGAGCGCGCCGTCTCGTAAATATCCATTAGAATCTGTGACTTGCTGACCTTGCGGCCGACGACATCCCAAGCTGCTGTTACAAACTCCTCCTTCGTCAGCACCGTGATGCTTGCCGGCGTCGGAAAGGCATCGAGGAATGCGAAGAACCAATCGCTGCGGCTGTTTCCTCGGAAGCGATCGATCTCGGGAAAATACAGCGGCAGGTAGTGCGTCAGGATCCGGTGCTGAATCTCGGTCTTTGCCCTGGCGATCGCCTCATGTGTCTTCGACAGTTCCTGTACATCGTTGATGCCGGCGCGCAGCGGGTCGTGGTAGCGCTGCGTCGCCTGTATTCGGAGCATGTGCAGGATCACCTGCGCGTCCTTGGGGTCGTTCTTGTCCCAGCTATTGTGCAACGCTTCTCGCGTCCGCGCGAGCGCCAGAGACGACACCAGTCGAACCTCGAAACCAGCCTCAGCCAGGCGCCATGCAATCGGCCGGTGATAGTTCCCCGTCGCCTCGAAGCCACAGACCACCGGGCGACCGTACGTCTGCAGGACTTCGACCAGATGGTCATGCTCAGCACGGTTATTGAGGACTTGCAGACGGCGTCGGCGTTTGTGGCTTGGGTCTTCGATCAGAACTTCATTGCGAACCTTGGCGATATCGATCGCTACCAGCACCGCGCCGGCGGGTGTAGAATCTGAAGTGGTCATGGTCGGTCTCTCCGGAATGGGTTGTGAACATTCACATTCTAGAGAAACTCTGACTGGCCATGGCCGCCTCCAGCGGTGCGCGCCTGCAGCGAAAAGCTGCGCGCACCGCGGTCTCGGCCGCCGCCGCTCCTTCATTCCGCAGGTGCTATGGCATCCAGTTCACCACGCCTGGCGCAGGAGGGTCGGCCGTGCCGTTGATCAAGGAGGCCATCGCAAACGGCGAACGATTCTGGGCTCATGCGTTCGAATACGCTTGCGCCACAAACGACATCGAGCACCGGACCACCAAGGTCAGGCATCCATGGACCAACGGCCAGGTCGAGAGAATGAACCGCACCATCAAGGAGGCGACCGTCAAACGCTTCTACTACGAGAGCCACGATCAGCTTCGCAGCCATCTCGCCGACTTCGTCGCGGCATACAACTTCGCCCGCAGAGTCAAGACCCTCAAGGGCCTCACGCCCTACGAATTCATCTGCAAGACGTGGGCCACACAGCCCGAACGCTTCAAGCTAAATCCGCTCCAGCAAATGCCGGGACTAAACATCTAGCGACTATGGAACGGCCGAGAAAGGGGTCGATAGCTGACGAGGCAAGCTTTGGCCGATGACCGTCAACTCGAACGGCAGCTTACCGCCTAGCGCTGCTCAAAAGCCGACCGTCCGGATACGTGAAGAGTTTCGGGCGCCGGCACGCGTACGAAAGTCCCCGAGGAAGGAACCCGCGGGCCACAGGCGATGGCTATGGGGATTTCAGATTCCGGCTGATGTCAGCGGTGGCGCGACCGTCTCCGGAA
>NZ_JAPYKP010000072.1:0-27924 GCF_037179725.1 Mesorhizobium sp. Cs1321R2N1
TGTGCCGCGCCATCCATGGCGCCCACCCGCATCTTCAGCGCCTTGAAGCCGCCCCTGGCGACGTAGGATCTCAATTGCTCGCCGATGGCATCGGCGGAGGCCCAGCCGCCGGAGGCATAGGCCTGCATGCGATCGGCCTTGCGGCCGCCGAGCAATCGCCAGACCGGCTGGCCCAGGGACTTGCCAAGGATGTCCCAGAGCGCGATGTCGACGGCGCTGATGGCGGCGATGCTCATGCCGCGCCGCGCCAGTTGCGGCATGGCGTGGCCGGCATGGGCGGCGCTCTCATGGCGTACGCCGTTGTAGAGCATCTCCCAGATGACGCCGATATCGGCCGGATCGCGGCCGATCAATTGCGGGCCGACCTCGTGGTTCAGCATGTGGACGAGAGCGCCGTAGCTGCCGGCGCTGCCAGCTGCATTCTTGCCTTCGCCCCAGCCGACCAGCCCGTCATCGGTTTCGATGCGCAGGATGGCGGCGTCGAAGGTCGTCACCTGGCCGAAGTCGCTACGATGCTGCTTCGCGGCTTCGATCGGCACGCGGACCCACCAGGCCTGGACTGTCTTGATGCGCATTTTGTTCCCCTGCCCGCCGCCGGTAGGGCGGAAGGGCAAATTCCAGGCGTCGACTACTTGATCAGCGGCAACAGCGTTTCGGCGGTGATGCGCATCTGGTCGGTGTAGAATTTCTCGGTGAGCACGCTGGAGCCGTGGTCCTGGATGAACTTCAGCTGCTCGGGCGAGATATCGACCGGGTGGCGCTCGACCATTTCGGGATAGGGTGCCGCCGGCGTGCGGTCGACCGGGGCGACGAACTCATTGGTCAGCGCGCCGTCATAACCGACTTCCTTCAAGGTCGCGACGATCCTTGGCCAGTCGATCTGGCCGAGCCCGGCGGCGAAGCGATTGTTGTCGGCGACATGGAAGTCGAACAGGCGCTTTCCGACCTGCCGGATGGCGTCATGGACGTTAAATTCCTCCATGTGGATATGATAGGCGTCAAGGCAGACGCCGCATTCGGGACTGACGGCATCGGCCAGCGCCAGCGCCTGGGCGCCGCGATTGAACAGATAGGTTTCGAAGCGGTTGAGCGGTTCGACAGCGATCTTGACGCCGACCTTCTTGGCGTGGGTGAAACATTCGCGGGTCGCATCGACGACCCACTTCCACTCCTCCTCCTCGGTGCCGTCCGGCACCACCTTGCCAACGGTAGCCGGAACCAGCGTGATGATCTCGCCGTCGAGTTCGCTGACCATCGTCAGCACGTCCTTGACGTATTGCACGGAGCGCTCACGCTGGCCCTGGTTCCTGGCGGCAAGGTTACGTTCACCCAGCATCAAGGTGACCGCGCCCCAGCAGCGGATGCCATGCTCCTTCAGCAGCGCCCGTGTCTCCTTGGTCTTGTACTGCGCGGGCTCGCCGGAAATCTCGATCGACTCATAGCCGAATTTCTTGATGCGCTTGAGCGTCGTCTCAAGCGGTTCCGCGCGCATCCAGTTGTGCGTCGAAAGATGCATGGCCTGTCCTTCCCAGATTCGTCCGTATGGTTTGCCTGCGACATGCATCGCCGAAAGACGACGCAAGGGTTCCTCCCAAGGCATCCCCAGACTTTTCCTGCAAACTGGTTCGACCAATTGGGCCTGAAAAGAGGTCTACAGCAAATTCCTCGAGACGGCAACAACTGTGGTGGCGCAACTCTTGGGGTGGATTAGTTTGTTGATTACATTGCGATATGTGCCGTTATTTTGCGCGCCCGGAGCGCTTTTTCGGCGCATTCCGAGACTTGACCAAATTGCCTTATTTGGTCATACCAGAATGGCATTGTCGGCAGAGCGCCCGACGCGAAAAGACCAAGGTGACTGGCCCTGCTTTCATCAGGCGCTATGCTTGGTCGTGACAAAACGAGGAGGATGCCGATGCCGACGACAATGAAGGGCCCTGGACTGTTTCTGGCGCAGTTCGCGGGCGATGCCGCACCGTTCAATTCGCTGGCGTCGATCACCAAATGGGCTGCCGGTCTCGGCTACAAGGGCGTGCAGATCCCAACCTGGGACGCGCGCCTGTTCGACCTCGAGAAGGCGGCGTCCTCCAAGGCCTATTGCGACGAGGTGAAGGGCACCTGCACTGACGCCGGCGTCGAGATCACCGAACTGTCGACGCATCTGCAGGGGCAATTGGTGGCAGTACATCCGGCCTATGACGCGCAGATGGATGGATTCGCGCCAGCTTCGGTGCACAACAACCCGCAGGCGCGGCAGAAATGGGCCGTCGAACAGATGAAGTTCGGCGCCAAGGCGTCGCGCAATCTCGGGCTGAATGCATCGGTGTCGTTCACCGGCTCGCTGGCTTTCCCATACCTTTATCCCTTTCCGCAGCGGCCCGCCGGACTGATCGAGGAAGCCTTCGGCGAACTCGGCAAGCGCTGGAAGCCGATCCTCGACGTCTATGAGGACAATGGTGTCGATGTCGGCTACGAAATTCATCCTTCAGAGGACGTGTTCGACGGGGCGACCTTCGAGATGTTCCTCGACGCGGTCGGTGGCCACAAGCGCTGCAACATCAATTACGACCCTTCGCATTTCCTGCTGCAGCAGCTCGACTATCTCGAATTCATCGACATCTATCACGAGCGGATCAAGGCCTTCCACGTCAAGGACGCCGAGTTCAATCCGACCGGACGGCAGGGCGTGTACTCCGGTTACCAGAGCTGGACGAACCGCGCAGGCCGTTTCCGTTCGCTCGGTGACGGGCAGGTGGATTTCGGCGGCATCTTCTCCAAGCTGACGCAGTACGATTACGATTCCTGGGCGGTGCTGGAATGGGAATGCTGCCTGAAGCATCCGGAGGACGGCGCGGCCGAAGGGGCACCCTTCATCCAGCACCACATCATCCGGGTGACGGAGAAGGCATTCGACGATTTCGCCGCCGGCACCACGGACAAGAAGCTGCTGCGCGCCATGATGGGAATTTGACACGGCTTTCGCTTCCCCTCGGCGGAGGGGAATCTCACACGAGGGAGAAAAACATGGTTGCTGCATCGAAGTCGGAAACGGGAGGCGGCCCGATCCGCTACGGCATGGTTGGCGGCGGGCAGGGCGCTTTCATCGGCGCCGTGCACCGCATCGCGGCGCGCATGGACAATGATTTCGTGCTGGTCGCCGGCGCCCTGTCGTCCGACCCGGCGCGTGCGAAAGCCTCGGCCGCCGAACTCGGGCTCGATCCCTCACGCAGCTATGCGTCCTACGCCGAAATGGCCAAGGCCGAGGCGAAGCGCCCGGATGGCATCGAGGCGGTGGCTATCGTCACCCCCAACAACGTGCATGTGCCGGCAGCCAAGGCTTTCCTGGAGGCAGGCATCCACGTGATCTGCGACAAGCCGCTGGCCACGACACTGGCCGAAGCCAAGAAGCTCGCAGCGATAGTCGAGAAGACCGGCAAGGTGTTCGTGCTCACCCACAACTACACCGCCTACCCGATGGTGCGGCAGGCCCGCGAAATGGTGGCAAAGGGCGTGCTCGGCGACATCCGCATCGTGCAGTCGGAATATCCGCAGGACTGGCTGACCGAGGACCTCGCCGCCACCGGCCAGAAGCAGGCGTCGTGGCGGGGCGACCCCAAGCAGGCGGGTGCCGGCGGCGCGCTCGGCGATATCGGCACCCATGCCTACAACCTCGCCCGCTTCGTCTCCGGGCTCGAGCTCGATACCCTGTCGGCCGATCTCGATGCCTTCGTGCCGGGCCGGCTGCTCGACGACAATGTCAATGTCATGCTGCGTTTCAAACCGACGGGAAAAACGCATCCGGCAAAAGGCATGATTTGGGCAAGCCAGGTGGCGCCTGGTCATGAGAACGGCCTGAAGCTGCGCATCTACGGTTCGAAGGGCGGGCTGGAATGGGTGCAGGCCGACCCCAACTATCTCTGGTACACGCCGTTCGGCCAGCCGAAACAATTGATCACTCGCAACGGCGCCGGCGCGCTGCCGGTGGCCGGCCGTGTCAGCCGCGTTCCGTCAGGCCATCCCGAGGGTTATCTCGAAGGCTTCGCCAATATTTACCAGGAGGCGGCACGCGCCATCCGCGCGGCACGCAAGAAGGGCAAGCCGGCAAAGGATGTCGTCTTCCCGACCATTCAGGACGGCGTCGAAGGCATGGCTTTCATCGAGGCCTGTGTGAAGTCGTCGAAGAAGAATGGGGCGTGGACCAAGCTGTAAGAGGCGCCTGGCCAGCGGAAAATGGGGGAGGGCGTCGATGAAAATCGGCATGTGCATGTTCTTGTGGACGACGGCGGTGTCGAAGAAGCACGAGCCATTGCTTCGCGACATCAAGGCAACCGGCTTTGACGGTGTCGAAATCCCGATCTTCGCCGGCATGCCGGACGACTACAGGAAACTGGGCGAGCTGCTGGACCGGATCGGGCTGGAGCGGACCGCAGTCTCGGCGATGGGCGATCCGGCGATGAACCTGATCGCGGCCGATGCGGCAACGCGCAAGGCCGGTGTCGATTACATGAAATGGGCCATCGATTGCGCCGATGCGCTTGGCGCCAGCACGCTGAGCGGACCGCTGCATTCGATCCTTGGCGCCTTTTCCGGGTCCGGACCGACTGCCGCCGAGAAGAAGCGCTCGGTCGCCTCGCAACGCGCCATCGGCGACCATGCCGCCAAGCGCAACGTCATCATCGGGCTCGAGGCGCTGAACCGCTTCGAATGCTATCTCCTCAACACGATGACCGACCTGTCTGAGCACATCGACGCCATCGACCGGCCGCACATCAAGGCGATGTACGACACTTTCCACGCCAATATCGAGGAGGCCGACCCAATCGGCGCCTATACGAAGCACCGCAGGAACGTCGTGCATATCCACATATCGGAGAACGATCGCGGCGTGCCGGGGCGCGGCAACATCCCGTGGAAAGAAACCTTCGCGGCGATCCGCAAGAGCGGCTACGACGACTGGCTGACCATCGAGGCGTTCGGCCGCTCGCTGAAGGAATTGGCGGCTGCGACCAAGGTGTGGCGCGATTTTTCCGAAACGCCGGAAGCGGTGTACCGGGAGGGGTACAAGCATATCAAGAACGGGTGGAAGAAGGCGGCTTAGGAAGCCGATAACGTTGCGTCGGCGATCCTTCGCGCCCCCCTCTGTCCTGCCGGACATCTCCACACGAGGGGGGAGATTGGCAGCTTCGCGGCCGTCGCTTTCCTGCAACGATGGTGATTGGCGAAAGCAGGGATCACATCCAATCTCCCCCCAAGTGGGGGAGATGTCCGGCAGGACAGAGGGGGGCGCTGTCCCTCCGGCCTCTCGCCTCAGGACGAATCAACCCTGCTTGGCCTGGATCCTGTTGTAGTCGTGAATCGTCCGGCTCAGCCTACGGCGCAGGAAGTTGGATATGTTGTCGAAGATGAAGACGACGAGCAGGATCAGCAGCACCATGTAGAAGACGTTGGCCCAGTTGGAGTTGGTGCGCATCGCTTCCCACAGTTTCAGGCCGATGCCGCCGGCGCCGACGGCGCCGATGATGGTGGCGCCGCGGGTGTTGGATTCCCACTGGTAGAGCGTCTGGCTGATGAAGACCGGGATCACTTCGGGCATAACGCCGTAGCGCTGCACCAGGAGGCCGTTGGCGCCGGTCGAAAGCACCCCTTCACGTGGCTTGTCGTCGATGTTCTCCAGACCTTCCGAATAGACTTTGCCGAGGGTGCCGATCTCGGTGAAGAAAATCGCGGCACTTCCCGCCAGCGGGCCGGGGCCGAAGGCGCGGGTGAAGAACAGCGCCCAGATCAGCATATCGACCGAGCGCATGAAGTCGAAGAAGCGCTTGAGCACCTGGCTGAGCACGCCGCTCGGCGTGATGTTGCGCGCCGCGAAGAAGGCCAGCGGGAAGGCGACGATGCCACCGAGCAGCGTACCGAGGAAAGCCATGACAATGGTCTGCAAGAGCTTCGTCCAGACATCGCCATGTTGCCACTGGGCGTTGTTCCAGATGTCGTCGCCGGCCAGCGCGAGGTTCGAGGTGCCTGGTTTCAGTTCTGGTCCCGACATGACCAGCGAGATCACCTCCCCCGCTGATTTGCCGAAGAAAGGCGAGCGTGTGTCGAAGACGAAGTTCGCCCAGCCGAGGAAGCGCTTGCGCACCTTGACGCGGTCGACGGTGACGCGCACCTCGCCGACAAAGCCCGTCTTGGCCACCACCTCGTCGTCATGCGCGGTGATCCAGTTCGGCACCGGACCCGTGATCACCGGCTTGCCGCTGGTCAGCGCCACCGGCACCGTCTGGCCATGAGCGACAATCGTCGCGTAGGTCTTGTCGAAGGTGACGGATTTGGCCTGGCCGTCGATCCGCACGGTGAAGGACCCGTCGGCATTCTTGATCACCCAATCCGGATTGGGATTGTCGCCCAGTGCCGAGAAACGCGGATATTTGGGTGTGATCTCCGGCTGGTCGAGACGGAATTCCGGTTGCAGATCGTAGCTGATCCATTGTGTCAGGAAGAGCGGGAGGCGCTCCCAGTGCGATTCCCGCAATACCTGCGGCAGGCTGAAGAACCACAAGGCATAGACCAGATAGAGGAGGGTGCCGGTAAACAGGAGCAGCGGACCGAAGCGCTTGTATGCCGGGCGCCGGAACACCTGCGGGTGGCGCGCCTCGATCGACAGCATCTCCTCGGCGGTCATGGTCGCCATGATTTACGCCCCCATCATAAAGGCTTGTTCGCCGACCAGCTTGCGACGAAGCCAGGCGGAAAACTGGTCGATGATGAAGATGGTCGTGAACAGCAGCAGCACCAGCGCCAGCGTCTTGGCGCCGAAGCCGCGCGAGATGGACAGCTTCAGTTCCTCGCCGATGCCGCCGCCGCCGACGGCACCGATGATCGTGGAGGCCCGCACGTTGATCTCGACCCGCAGCAGCGTATAGGACACGAAATTGGGCAACACCTGCGGCAGGTCGGCGAAGCGCACCCGCTCGAACCAGTTGGCGCCGACCGCCGTCAGGCCTTCCTCGGCACGCATGTCGATGTTCTCGTTGATCTCGTAGAACAGCTTGCCGAGTGCGCCGATCGAATGCAGGCCGATGGCGATGATGGCGGCGATCGGACCGGTCGAGACGATTGCCGCGAAGAGGCCGGCGATGACGATCTCGGGAAAGGCGCGCAGCAATTCCATGAAGCGCTTGACCACCAGCCTCAGTGCCGGATGAGGCGCCAGGTTGCGCGCGGCGATGAAGGAAAAAGGCACCGCGAAGATAAAGCCGATGAAGGTCGAAACCAGCGCCACGTTCACCGTGGTCAGCATCAGCTCGAAATATTCGGGGACGTAGAAACCGCCCCACACATAGACGCGACCAAGCGGGAAGTTGAATTCCTGGGTGCCGGTATCACGCGGCGAGGCGATGTCGAACAGCGCCCGCCAGACGTCGTTCCAGTCCCTCGGGGCCAGCCAGCTCAGGAAATCCAGTATGTGCGGCAGCCGGTCGAAGAAGTGCCCGGCATTGGCTTCGTCGGCGAACCACATGCTGGAGAGCATCGCGGCAAGCAGCAGTCCGACGCCGAGCACGGTATAGAGCCGGCGCAGCGACGTCTGGCGTCGCCAGGCATCGGCCGTCTGGTGGGTGGCGCCGGAGGCGGCTGTCACGGAAAGGGTCATGATCGGAGATGCAAAAAGGGCGGTATCTGAGATACCGCCCCTTTGCAATTTCGCCGTTAGCCGCCGATGGCTGCCTTACGGGCTTCGACGATGACGCTGTAGAAGTCCGGCTTCACCGGAACGTAGCCGGTGAAATCGCCGCCTTCGACGCCTTCGAAGCAAGCCTTGTCCTTCTTGGGCAGGTCGGTAAAGAAGGCGGTCAGCTTGGCGGTCATGTCGTCGCCGATCGCGGTGCGCACGACGAGCGGCCCGTTCGGGATCAGGCCCGAACGCCAGACTTCGACGAAATCGTTGGGGTCGACGGCGCCCTTGGCGACTTCCTTGTGGAAGGTGCCGGAGGTGTAGCCGTTCTTGAAGTCGCCTATACCCGAGGAATCGTCGACCGCGACATCGACCTTGCCGTCACGCACGGCCAGAACGTTGTTTTCGTGGCCGCCATTGAACTGGGTCGAGGCGAAGAAGGTTTCGTTCGAGGCGCCGGTGGTCTTCGGAATCTGGGTCAGCGGGATCAGGTAGCCGGAGGTCGAATCCGGGTCGGCATAGCCGAGCTTCTTGCCCTTGGCCGACTTGATGTCGGTGATCCCCGAGGTCTTCAGCGCCAGGCCGACGGAATAATAGCCGGTCGAGCCGTCGGTCTGCTTGGTGGTGAGGATCGGGGTAACCGCCTTCGGGTCCTTGAGATAGACGCTGGCATAGCCGGAAGCGCCGAGTTCGGCGAAGTCGAGCGTGCCGCCGAGCAGGCCCTGGATGACGCCGTCATAGTCGGCGGCCGGGAACAGCGAAACCTTCTCGAAGCCGAATTCCGTCTTCAGGTGATCGGCCAGGCACTGGTAGTTGCGCAGCCGGTCGGTTTCGTTTTCGCCGCCGAGAATGCCGACGCGAAATTCCTTCATATCGGCGGCGTGGGCCATGCTGGTGGCCATGGCGAGCACCGAAACGGCACCGAAAACCATCTTCCTGAACATTTGCTATCTCTCCTGTAGGTTCCGGCCTCGCGCCGGCAGCGTTCTTTATCTTGACAAGTGCCCTTGACGCGGGCGGACGATCCAGGCTGCTCGCTATGCCCGTAATGGGCTCAGTATCCCGGGAATGCGGGTTCGAGCGGTCCGGCGGATGCGGCGATCTTCTGCTTGAAGGCAACGCTGGTTGAGGTGATGACCTCCGATATCTCGCCGCCATTGCTGTCGGCGCCGTAGACTAGACGCACCGCTTCGCGGTTGAGCTCTTCGGGCGGCCCGTCGAAGACAACCTTGCCGGCGGCCATGCCGATGATGCGGTTGCAATAGGTGCGGGTGGTATCGAGCGTGTGCAGGTTGGTGACGACGGTGATGCCTTCGCGCAGATTGATGTCCTGCAGCGAATCCATCACCACCTTGGCGTTGAGCGGGTCGAGCGAGGCGATCGGCTCGTCGGCGAGGATCACCTTGGGCTGCTGCATCAGGGCACGGGCAATCGCGACGCGCTGCTGCTGACCGCCCGACAGGGTGCCGGCGGGTTGAAGTGCGGTACGGGCGATGTCGAGCCGCTCGAGCGCGGCGACCGCCTCGGCGCATTCGGCACGGGAGAACATGCCGAGAAGGTTGGACAGGGTCGAACGGTGGTTCAATTTGCCAAGCAGCACGTTGGTGAGCACATCGAGGCGCGGCACCAGGTTGAACTGCTGGAAGATCATGGCGCAGTCGCGCTGCCAACGCCGCAACGGCGACCCGCGAAGGCGGGAGACCTCGGCGCCGTCAAAAAAAATCGACCCCTGGCTGGGGTCGACAAGACGGTTGATCATGCGAAGAAGCGTCGACTTGCCTGCACCCGAACGACCGATGACGCCGACCATCTGCCCCTGCGGGATCGAGATGTTGACGTCGCTGACGGCGGTGTTCTTGCCAAATCGTCGGCTGACACCGCGAATTTCGAGCGTGGCAGAGCTTGCTGACATGGGCTGGTTCCAGTCCGGTCCATATTGATCGTCAGGCACTCGCCTAACGCAGCCACATGAACCTGCCGTGTCGCCAGCATGTCAGTTTTGTTACGCTCCACAGATATGACGGCCGACGTCCTGCCGGCGATCAGCCGAGCACCAGCAATTCCTCGAAATACTCCATGTCGCGGAATGCGCAGAAGGCGGGGGCCTTGATCTCGATCACCGGCGCCTGCCGCGCGAAAAGCGCCAGGCAATCGTCGAACAGCGTCTGCCATGCGGCGGCCCTGTCGTCGGCAAGACGCTGGATCTGATAAGCGAAGGTGATGTGAAAGACGTAATTGTCGTGATCGGGGTGCCGGTAGCCGAACGGCACGGCCAGCGCATCGCGCCATGCACGCATGATCCGCACATCCTCGTCGGTCGCGCCGGCAACGGTGAGCCCGGTCGGCACGATCTCGAGCACCTTGATGTTGAACGGACCGGCGCCCTGGAAACCCTTCAGGCGCTCCAGATAGAGGCGGGTCATGGCGTCGATGCCGGTGTCGAGCGACATGTCCCGTGGCCAGTAAGGCAACCGGCGGCGATATTCGATGATGCCCTGGAAGAGTGTCATGTGCAGGCTGGAGACAGGCGTGAAGGCAAGGCGGTCGGCGTCCGGCATTGCCATCATCCGATCGCGCACAGCGAGCACCACGGCTTCGGATGGCGAGCCGCTGACCAGATGGCTGACGACCGTGTTGCCGGGCTCGAGGAGAAAGTTGCCTGACGCGTCGTAGCGCGTGCCGAGATGCGCCGGCGGCGTCGGATTGGAGCCGGCAAAGAATCCGGCGAGCGAGGGTCTGACGGTGTCGAGCATGGCGATCTCCTTGGAACACCCGCGTCCTCCCCCGGTGATGTGTCAAGGATATGAAACAGAGTCGCTCATGACGTCGATGTGAGGGCTATATCTCCTTGCCTGCAACAATTGCGAACGGAAAACCGGTTCCCACTTTTTCTGGAACTGCTCTATCCCTCGTATTTCTCCAGGAATGCCTCGGCCGACAGTTCGCGGAAATCATCGAGCGAGGCACGCAGTCTGGCATGGTCCCAGTCCCACCAGGCAAGCGCCTGGTAGCGCTCGGCGGTGCGGCGGTCGAAGCGCTCGCGGATCGGTTTGGCCGGCACGCCGGCGACGATGGTGTAGGGCGCGACGTCCTTCGAGACGACCGCGCCAGCGCCGACCGCAGCACCATCGCCAGCGGTGACGCCGGGCAGGACGGTCGAGCCGTGGCCGAGCCAGGTGTCGTGGCCGATGGTGACGCGTTTGGCGCGGCGCTGGGCGAAGAATTCGCTCTCGTGCTCGGCGTCGTCCCAATAGTCGGAGGCACGGTAGGTGAAATGGTGCAGCGTCGGCCGCCATGTCGGGTGGTTGGTGGCGTTGAGGCGCACGCTGGCCGCGATGTTGGCGAACTTGCCGATCGTTGCGCACCAGACGGCGCAGTCCTGCATCATGTAGGAATAGTCGCCGAGTTCGCTTTCCGAAACCCGGCTGCGGTCGGCGATCTCGGTCCAGCGGCCGAGCGTCGAGTTGTGTACCTCCGCTGTCGGGTGGATCAGCGGCGTCTCCGACAATTTCCTGGTCATGCGGCGAGTTTTCCCGGAGCGAAGGCGGTGACGTCGATGACGCGGTCGGCCACCGCCTCGCGCACTTCGTGGTCATGGAAGATGCCAAGCAAGGCGACGCCCGCCGCCTTCTTGGCGGCGATAAGTTCGATCACCACGTCGCGATTGGTTGCGTCGAGCGATGCGGTCGGCTCGTCGAGCAGCAGGATCGGATGTTCGGTGATGAAACCGCGCGCGATGTTGACGCGCTGCTGCTCGCCGCCCGAGAAGGTTGCCGGCGGCAGCATCCAGAGTTTTTCCGGCAGGTTGAGCTGGGCCAGCAAGGAGCGTGCCTTGGCCCGGGCCGCCTCGCGCTCCTCGCCGCGTTCAACCAGTGGTTCGGCGACGACATCGAGAGCCGAGACGCGCGGCACGGTGCGCAGGAATTGGCTGACATAGCCGATCGTTTGCCGGCGCACGGCAAGCACGGTGCGTGGGCTGGCATGGGCGAGATCGATCAACCCATCCTCGTGCGTGACGATGATCTGGCCTTCGTCGACGGCGTAGTTGCCGTAGAGCATCTTCAGGATCGAGCTTTTGCCGGCACCGGACGGACCGCCGAGCACGGTGCATTCTCCGGCCTTGATCGAGAACGAGACACCCGCGACGACGGGCAATTTGATGCCGTCGCGCAGATGCATGGTGAAGCTTTTGGCGACATCGGAGACAACGAGAGGCGTCGGCATCAGAAATTTCTCCAATCGTCAATCGTCGGCGGGCGTACACGAGCCATCATCACACCTGCAAAATCGAGGAAACGAGCAATTGCGTGTACGGCGCGCGCGGGTCGTCGAGGACGCGGTCGGTGAGGCCGCTTTCGACGACGCGGCCGTCCTTCATCACCATCATGCGCTGTGACAGAAGCCGCGCCACGGCGAGGTCGTGGGTGACGACGATCGCGGCAAGGCCAAGGTCGGTGACCAGGCCGCGCAACAGGTCGAGCAGGCGCGCCTGCACGGAAACGTCGAGGCCGCCGGTCGGCTCATCCATGAACACCAGCCGTGGCCCGGTGACGAGATTGCGGGCGATCTGCAGGCGCTGGCGCATGCCGCCGGAAAAGGCGCGGGGTTCGTCGTCGATGCGGTCTTCCTCGATCTCGACGCGCGACAGCCAGTCGACCGCCGTGGCGCGGATCTTGCCGTAATGGCGGTCGCCGACCGCCATCAGACGCTCGCCGACATTGGCGCCGGCAGACACGGTCATGCGCAGGCCATCAGCCGGGTTCTGGTGGACAAAGCCCCAGTCGGTGCGCATCAGGAAACGGCGCTCGGCCTCGCTCATGCGGTAGAGCTCGCGAAACTGGCCGTCGCGCATGCGGTAGCTGGCGGTGCCGGAGGAGGGCAGCAGCCGCGTCGACAGGCAGTTGAGCAGCGTCGTCTTGCCGGAACCGGATTCACCGACGACAGCCAGGACTTCGCCCGGCCACAGGTCGAAGCTGACGTTGTCGCAGCCGACCCGCGAACCGTAGAACTTGGAGAGCGCCGAGACGCGCAGCAGCGGTTCGTCGGTCATTGCGCCGGCTCCAAGTTTTCTGGGGCAAGATGGGTTTCGGGAGCAAGGTGACCGCGATGGCCCTCTTCACGCCGCTTCCCGCAGTAATCGGTGTCCGAGCAGACGAACATGTGGCCGCCATGGTCGTCGAGGATGACCTCGTCGAGATAGACATTCTCGGCCGCGCACAGCGCGCAGGGCTGGTCGAAAGTCTGCACCTCGAACGGATGATCCTCGAAGTCGAGGCTCACCACATCGGTGAAGGGCGGCACCGCGTAGATGCGCTTTTCGCGGCCGGCGCCGAACAGCTGCAAGGCCGGCGAGCGGTGCATCTTGGGATTGTCGAATTTCGGCGTCGGCGACGGGTCCATCACATAGCGGCCCTCGACCTTGACCGGATAGGCATAGGTGGTGGCGATGCGGCCGTGCTTGGCGATGTCCTCATAGAGCTTCACATGCATGAGGCCGTATTCCTCCAGCGCATGCATTTTCCGCGTTTCGGTCTCGCGCGGCTCGAGGAAGCGCAGCGGTTCGGGGATCGGCACCTGGTAGACCAGCACCTGGCCGGCGGTGAGCGGATGCTCCGGAATGCGGTGGCGGGTCTGGATGATGCGGGCGGTGGCGGTATCGGTGGTCACCGCGACATTGGCTACTTTCTTGAAGAAGGCGCGGATCGATACGGCATTGGTGGTGTCGTCGGCACCCTGGTCGATGACCTTCAGCACGTCGTCGGGGCCGATGATCGAGGCGGTAACCTGGACGCCGCCGGTGCCCCAGCCATAAGGCATCGGCATTTCGCGCGAGGCGAACGGCACCTGGTAGCCGGGAATGGCGATGCCCTTGAGGATCGCGCGGCGGATCATCCGCTTTGTCTGCTCGTCGAGATAGGCGAAGTTGTAGGTGGCGATGTCGGTGGATTGCGCGGTCATTCCGCTGCCTCCTTCTTTTCTTCCGCCTTTGCTGGATTTTCGCGGGCCTCATATTCGGCGCGCATACGGCGCACGAGGTCGAGCTCGGCCTGGAAATCGACATAGTGCGGTAGCTTCAGGTGCTCGACGAAGCCGGTGGCCTGGACATTGTCCGAGTGCGAGATGACGAACTCCTCGTCCTGCGCGGCGGCAACGACGTCCTCACCGAGTTCGGAGGCGCGCAGCGCCCGGTCGCAGAGCGCCATGGCCATCGCCTTGCGCTCGCTCTGGCCGAAGACGAGACCGTAGCCGCGGGTGAATTGCGGCGGCGCCTTGGCCGAGCCCTTGAACTGGTTGACCATCTGGCATTCGGTGACGCGCACCGTGCCGAGCGGCACCGCGAACGGCAGTTCGGGAACGTCGAGTTCCAGCTCGACCTCGCCGATGCGGATCTCGCCGACGAACGGATGGTTGCGGGCATAGCCGCGCTGCGTTGAATAGCCGAGCGCCAGCAGAAAACCCTCGTCGCCGCGCGATAGCGCCTGCAGGCGGATGTCACGTGCCATCGGGAATTCCAGCGGTTCGCGGGTGATGTCGCCGGGAACATGGTCCTGCGGCATGTCGCCATCGGGTTCGATCAGGCCTTCGCGGGCGAGGATGGCCGAGACACGCGGCATGGGCTCGGCCTGGCCGGCGCGCTGCACCGGTTCGGCGACGCCTGCGCCGGCGGCAAGCTCCGGGTCGAGCAGGCGGTGCGTATAGTCGAAGGTCGGACCAAGCAGCTGGCCGCCAGGCAGATCCTTGTAGGTCGCCGAGACGCGCCGTTCGACCAGCATCGCGCTGGTGTCGATCGGGCTGGTGTAACCGAAGCGCGGCAATGTCGTGCGATAGGCGCGCACCAGAAAGATCGCCTCGATCATGTCGCCGCGCGCCTGGGCGATGGCGAGTGCCGCCAGCTCACGGTCATAGAGCGAGCCTTCGCTCATCACCCTGTCGACGCCGAGCGCCAGCTGTTCGACGATCTGGTCGAGGCGCAGCGCCGGCACCGACCGGTCGCCACGCCGGCGGTCGGCAAGCAGGCTGTGAGCGTTGGCAATTGCGGCTTCGCCACCTTTTACCGCGACATACATCTTCAAGCCTCCATCGTCTTGATGCGCGTCGTGCGCGGCAGGCAGGCTATGCCGTCCGATGTGGCGAGGATGATGTCGACGCCGCGCGGAAAGCGCTTGTTGTTTTGCTTCCACTGCTCGACGAAGTGACGCGGCATCTGCGCCGGCGCGATCGCGGCGCTGGTTTCGATGCCGGGGCCTTCGAGCAACAGCGGGGACCCTGAAGCGAGGTCCCCGACCTGCAGGATCAGCGTCGTCGATCGGTCGGGATAATCCTGCGTGCCCTGCGAAAAACCGTCGAGCGCCATCATCTCGGCCGGTGTGGCAATGAAGGCGAAGTGCGCGTCGGCCGGCGTGTTGGCCAGCGGCGCACCGGTGTGGAAGCCAAGCCAGGAGCCGATCGCCGCGGAGGCATGCAGGGCCGGGTCGAGCCAGAGCGGCGTGTCGTTGTCGCACAGCGCCAGGGCTATAGCGCCCGAGGTTGCCGAAAGCGGCGCCGGCGGGCGGGCCAAGGTCGGCAAGGGCTGGACGCTGCCCGGCCGCGCCATGGCATCCATGACGGCCCGAAACACGGTCTGGGCGTTGAAGACCGGATCGGCGAAACCGCCCTCGATCGATTGTGCCGCGATATCCATCAATCTTCTCCGCGAACCATGGTGAAGAAATCCACTTTCGTCGCCGCCGTCTCGGCGCGGCGTTTCTCGTGGGCAGTGGTCAGAGCCGAGCGCAAGGGCGCAATGAGCCTGGTCTCGACCTCGGTGCGGTGGGCAGGATCCTGCCAGAGCGCGTCGGCGATGGCTGCCAGCTTCGCCTTCTGCTTGTCGCGGCCAAGCGCGTAGCAATGGCCGACCTGCCCGGATGGCAGCCGGACGGTGGCACGCGTGACGGTCGCCTCCCCCACATTGAAGGGCGCGCCGCCGCCGCCGATGCGGCCACGCAGCGTGACCAGGCCGGTCTCGGGGCCGCGCAGCAGCTCGGCTTGCGAAGGCAGGCCGGCCTCGTTCCAGAGCCGCGCGATGTCGTCGCCGCTCGATTGCGCCAAGGTGGCCATGGCAGCCTTGCGCTCGGCCTGGTCGCGGGCTTCCTGTCCTCGCATCGCCAACTTTCCTCTTCGTTAAATTTGTCTATTGATATAGACAACTATACAAATTATACATATTACCTAGCGCGAGTCCATGACGGGTGCGTGACAGGCCGGGAGGCAAAAACATGACCGGGCAAGCGGCCGATACCATCGAGCGGCGCAGCGGCGTCTCACTTTGGCGCCAGATCGCCGACAGGATCCTGCAAGCGATTGCCATTGGCGATTTCGCCGAAAATGCCGCGCTGCCGCCCGAGGTCGCGCTGGCGGAGCGTTATGGCGTCAACCGTCACACCGTGCGCAGCGCCATATCGGCCCTCGTACAGGAGGGCGTATTGCGGGCCGAACAGGGGCGCGGCACGTTCGTCTTGTCGCGCAAGCGGCTGTCCTATCCGATCGGCGCGCGCACGCGCTTCTCTGCGGGGCTGCAGGGGCAGACCTCGGAACGGCACATCGTGCTGCTTGCTTTCTCGGTCGAGCCTGCCAGCCAGCGCGTTGCCGAGGGGCTTGGCCTTGCCCGGGGTGCCGAGGTAATCCGGCTGGAAACGCGCGGCGAGGCCGACGGACGGCCGGTGTCGCGCGCTGCCGCATGGTTCGAGGCGAAGCGCTTTGCCGGCATCGACAAGGCGATGGCGCAAACCGGTTCGATCACCGCGTCGCTCGCTCGTTTCGGTATCGACGACTATCTCAGGCAATCGACCGTGCTGTCCGCGCGCCATGCGGACGCCGCCGATCTCGCCGATCTCGATCTGCAGCCGGGCGCCATCGTGCTGGTGACAGTGGCGGTCAACGTCACGCCCGACGGCCAGCCAATCCAGTTTTCCGAATCGCGTTTTCCGGCCGAGCGTGTGGAGCTGAAGCTCTCGGCGCTATAGCGCCCTGGCTATCCGATCTCGATCACGGCCTTTATCAGGCCCGACTTCTCGTGTGCCCAGCGTGCGAGATCCCCTGGCGTATCGGCCAGCGTGGTGCGGTGGGTGACGAGCTTGGCCAGCGGCACGGCACCATTGCGGATCGAGGCGGCGACATGATCGAAGTCGGCGCGCAACGCATTGCGGCTGCCTACCAATGTCATTTCGCGCTTGTGGAATTCAGGATCGGAAAAGCCGATGTCGTCCTTGACGACGCTGACCAGCACCAATGTGCCGCCATGCGCGACATGGGCGAAGGCCGATCGCACCGACCGGGTGTTTCCGGTGGCGTCGAAGACCACGTCGAAGCCTTCGCCGTCGGTCGCATCACGCACCAGATCGGACACGGGTGCTTGCGAGCCGTCGAGAATCGAAAAGCCGAGCTCACTCGCCGCGAAGACCAGTCTTTCGGTGCTCATGTCGAGAAGTGTCACCTCGAGCCCGGCAATGCGTGCGAAGATGGCGGTGCCAAGCCCGATCGGGCCGGCGCCGATGACCAGCGTGCGCGCGCCGGGCTCGGAACGCGCGCGGCGCACCGCATGCGCGCCGATGGCCAGGAATTCGACGGCGGCGGCGTCGGCGAGCGACAGCCCGTTTGTGGGATAAAGGTTCTGCGCCGGCACCAGGATCTGTTCGCACATGGCGCCGTCGCGATGCACGCCGAGCACCTCGATTCTGACACAGCAATTGGGCTTGCCGTGCCGGCAGGCGATGCATTTGCGGCAGGAGAGATACGGGTTGATGATGACCGGTTCGCCGACCGCAAGACCCGCTCCTTCGCCGACTTCGACGACGGTGCCAGACACCTCATGGCCCATGATGCGGGGGTAGGCGAGGAACGGGTGCTTGCCCTCGAAGATGTGATAGTCGGTGCCGCAGATGCCGACATGGCTGACCGCCACCAGTGCCCAGCCGGGAGGTGGCTGGGAGGGCGTGGGACGGTCTTCCAGAATGAGTTCGCCGGGCGAGCGGCAGACGACGGCTTTCATGTTTCAGTCCATTTTGGATTTACGAAACCGCCGGCCCGTTTTGATACCGGGCCGGAGATCGATTTTCGGTTCGTTGACTACTTGCCGCCGCGGCGGCGCAGACCGTCGAAATAGACGATGACGATGATCAGCACGCCGGTGATGACACGCTGCCAGAAGGCGTTGACGTTGAGCAGGTTGGCGCCGTTGTTGATGGTGGCGAGAATGAAGGCGCCGAGCAGCGGCCCATGGACCGAGCCGACCGCGCCGAACAGCGAGGTGCCGCCGATCACCGACGAGGCGATCGCCTGCAGTTCCCAGCCTTCGGCCTGGGTCGGATTGCCGATGCCGATGCGCGAAGCCAAGAGCACGCCGACGAACGCCGCGCAGAGACCCGACAGCGTGTAGGCCATGAAGATGGTGCGCTGGACATTGACGCCGGACAGGCGCGAGGCCTCGGCGTTCGACCCGACCGAGAAAAGGTACCGGCCCCAGCGGCTGTGATGCAGGAATACATAGGCGGGTATGCCGACCAGCAGGACCATCCAGAATAGATTGGGAACGCCGAGGAAGGAGTTGCGCGAGAATTCCTGGAAGGCATCATTGTTGATCGAAATCGAATTGCCGTTGGTCATCAAAAGGCCAATGCCGCGCAGCGACGTCAGGGTCGCCAGCGTGATGATGAAGGGCGGCAGGCCCATCTTGACGATGCCAAAACCATGGAAGAGGCCGATGGCGACGCCGACCAGCAAGGTGAGCAGGATGGCGAGGAAGACCGGGACGCCGGCATTGATCAACATCGCGGCGATGACGGTTGCGAAGCCGACCACCGCGCCGACGGACAGATCGATGCCGCCGGTAATGATGACGAAGGTCTGGCCGACAGCCAAAATGGCGATCATCGAACCCTGACGCAGCAGATTCGAGATGTTGTTGGCCGACGCGAAGCTCGATGTGGACAACGACAGGATGACCCACAGCAGCACCAGCAGCGCCAGCAGCGTCAGTCCGAACAGGGCGTTGTAATTGCGCTTCGGTTTTTCGGCAGGAATCGCCTCGGTGCTCATGTCTTTCCTCCCAGCTTTTCTTGTTTCTCGGCGAGCGCCTGTGTGAGAATGTCCTCGTGATCGGCGGTGTGGAACCCGTGCGTGGCCACCAGCTTGCCGCGGCGGAACACGTGCAGCGTGTCGGCCAGTTCATAGACCTCCGGCAAATAGGACGAGATCAGGATGATGCCGGCGCCCTTCGACAAGAGCGCGCTGAACAGGCGGTAGATTTCGGCCTTGGTGCCGACATCGACGCCAACCGTCGGCTCGTCGAAGATGAACAGCTTGGCGCCGTGCGCCAGCCATTTGCCGATGACGATCTTCTGCTGGTTGCCGCCGGATAGGCTGGAAGCCAACGCATGGCGCGTCGGAGTCTTGATCCTGAGGCCAGCAATCTGGCGGTCGGCCTCGGCCTTCTCTTTCGCGTTCGAGATCAACAAATTGCTGGAGATGCGCTTGTAGATCGGCAGGTTGAGGTTGAGGCCAACCGGCAAATTGAGACAGAGACCCTGGTCGCGGCGGCTTTCCGGCGCCAGCGCCATGCCGAGCTTGATCGCGTCATGCTCGGAGTTGATCTGGACATCCTTGCCTTCCCACAGGACCTGACCGGCCGACTTCTTATGCCGGCCGTAGAGCGTGGTGACGAATTCGCTGCGCCCGGCGCCGATCAGGCCGTAGAGCCCGACGATCTCGCCGGCACGGACTGTCATCGACACGTTTTCGAAGCCCTTGCCCGAGAGGTTCCTGGCCTCGATGATCGCCGCACCCGGAGTGAAATGCTCCTTGTGGTAGATTTGTTCGATCGAGCGGTTGATCATCAGTTTGACGAGTTCTGCATCGTTGGTCTCGCTGATGTTCCTGGTGCCGACCAGCATGCCATCGCGCAGCACCGAAACACGATCGGCGAGTTCGAACACTTCCTCCATGCGGTGGCTGATATAGATGATCGTCACACCCTCGGTCTTCAGGCGGCGGATCAAGGTGAAGAGCTGGTCGGCCTCCTTGCGGGTCAGGTAGGCGGTCGGCTCGTCGAAGATCAGGAATTTGGTGCCGCGCACGGTGGCGCGGGCGGCGGCGATCAGCTGTTGCTGGCCGATGGTGAGGTCGCCCAATGTGACATGCGCCGGCAAGTCGAAGCCGAGATCGTCGATGATCTTCTGCGCCTCCTTGACCATGGCGCGCTGCTGCAGGATGCCGAAGCGCGAATTCTCCTCGCCGAGGAACATGTTGGCGGCGACGGTCAGATGACGACAGAGCACGACTTCCTGGTGGACGGCGTTGATGCCGAGCGCCATCGCCTCATGCGGGGTCGCCAGTGCAGCCGGTTGACCCTCCCAGATCACTTCTCCGGAGGTGCGCGGCATGACGCCGGTCAAAAGCTTGATGAGCGTGGATTTGCCAGCGCCGTTCTCGCCGACGATGGCGTGGATCTCGCTTGCCTTGAAGGCAAGGTCCACCGGCTTCAAGGCGTGAGTGCCGGGATAGCGCTTTTCCAGCCCGCGCAATTCGAGGATGGTCCTGCCGGGCTCCAGCGCGGGAGCCGGATGCAGTTCGTGCGCCGTCGGCGTCATGGCGATCCTCCCAGATTGGCCCCGCGGCTGGCACCTGGCGAGGCTGTGATCGTCTTTTCAAACAGCCTAGCCGAAGCCGGCCGATTGCCAAGCCGCTCGCGGCGGCGGATGTTTCCGGGGCGAGACGCCCCGGAAACGGTTTCGAACGGGCTGCTCAGAGCTTCGGATTGAGCAGCGCGTCGATCTTGGGATCCTTCATGTTGTCCTTGGTCACGAGATTGGCACCGGTGTCGACATTTGCCTCCACCTTCTCGCCCTTCGAAGCGGCGAGCGCCGTCTTGATGCCGTCATAGCCCATCCGGTACGGATCCTGGACAACGAGGCCCGAAATGACGCCGTCATTGAGGAACTTGATCAGCTTCTCGTCGCTGTCGAAGCCGATCAGCCCGACCTTGCCGGCAAGTTTGTTCTCGGCGATCGCCTGGCCGACGCCTTGCGCCATGATCAGGTTTGACGCGAAGATGCCCTTCAGGTCCGGATTGGCGGTGATCAGGTCGGTCGCGATGTTGAGGCCGGTGGTGGCCTGGCCGTCGGCGTATTTGTCGGCGATCAGTTCGAGGCCGGGATATTTGGCCTTGAGCTGTTCCTTGAAGCCTTGCGCGCGCTGTTCGAGCGAGCCAGCGCCGGGGAGCGCGGTGATAAGCGCAACCTTGCCTTCGACCTTGCCGCCGTTGGCGGCGCCGATCGCGGCGGCGAGACCGTCAGCGGCGACGCGGCCGCCCTGGACGTTGTCGGTGGTCAGGAACGAGGTGAAGGCCTTGGAGTCGGCGCCGGAGTCGATGCCGATGACCTTGACCTTGGCCGCGGCCTCGTCGATCGGCTTGCCAAGCGCCTTGGCTTCGGTCGGCGCGATGACGACGGCGGCCGGGTTGCCGGCGACGGCGTTCTCGAGGATCGAGATCTGGCCGTTAACGTCGGTCTCAGCCTGGGCGCCGAGTTCCGGCACATTGACGCCGAGATCCTTGCCGGCCTTGCGGGCGCCGGCCAGAACGATCTGCCAGTAGAAGGACGTGGTATCCTTGACGATGATCGGAATGGTCACGTCCGCCGCCGAAGCCGGCACCGAGTGCATGACGCCGGCGAGCATCGAAGCGGCTGCCAGCGTCATGACGGCGCGGCGGTTGAGAATGCTGGTCACGAATTTCATAGGATCCTCCCTAAGTCGCCTGGTGAACGTTACGGAAGCCCGGTTCGGATAGGCGTGGCCCAAACAGAACTTTATCAATAAAAAACAGTTGCACTGTTTTGATAGTCCATCGATCCAGCCGATGCAAGCGGTGTTTCCGGCCAACTCTCCCAAAGGCCTGACAACGACTCACCTACCGGCGTCGGCTCCTCTCCGGTCTTGGTCGGGCGCTCCCGTTTCCGTTCTGAGGAAGTATGGAATATTAATTCCATACACCAGTCAATATGGAATGTTCATTCTTTTTGAGATCGCGACATTGTGAAGCCGGCCCACGACCCTGTGAACATCCGAAAGTGCGGGCTTCAAGGCAGTTCCTGCACCATCGCATAGCGACGATACTTGGCGTACTCCGTCTCCGGCACGTCGATATCGAGCAGGTCGAGGTTGCGTGTCAGGTTCGCCAATTTTGCCGTGCCGGTCAGCACGGTGGCGACTGTTGGTTCGTGCAAAGGAAACTGGAACGCGGCCGCCGCCAGCGGATAACCGCCTTCACCGGCGATCTTCTCCATGGCGTCGACACGGCCGAGCACATCGTGGCTGGCGGGTAGGTAGTCGAAATGCGCGCCTTGCACCGGCCCGGTCGCCAATATGCCCGAGTTGAAAACACCACCGATCACCAGCGAGGTCTGTTGCGCGCGGCACAGCGGCAGCAGTTCGGCTTCCGCGCTGCGGTCGAGCAAGGAATAACGGCTGGCGAGCAGGATGCAGTCGAGCGGCGCCCGGCGCATGACGTCGAGGCAGATCTGGACTTCGTTGACGCCGAGCCCGTAGGCCGAAATCGTGCCGGCCCGCTTCAGCTCTTCAAGCGCCTTGAGCCCGCCGTCCATCAGCTGGCGAAAGTGCAGTTTGGTCTTCTCGACTCCGTGCGTGTAGACGCCGATGTCGTGCACATACAGGATGTCTATCCTGTTTAGCCCAAGGCGCGCATAGCTGAAGTCGACCGACCGCATGATGCCGTCATAGGAATAGTCGTAGTCCAGCGCGAAGGGCAGCGGATCGACATAGGAGTGGTCGGGTACCTGGTCTTCCGGCACCGGGCGGAACAGGCGGCCGACCTTGGTCGACAGCACGTAGGAATCACGCGGCTTGTAGCGCAGAAAGTCGCCGAAGCGACGCTCCGACAGGCCGAAACCGTAGAAGGGCGCGGTATCGAAATAACGCAAGCCGGCTTCCCACGCGCCCTGCAATGTTTCCATAGCCGCCTCCCGCGAACAGGCCCGGTATAGACCGCCGATCGCGGCGCCGCCGAAACTGACTTCGGTCACCTCCAGCGCTGTCTGGCCGATACGGCGTTTTTTCATCCACAACCTCCCTATTCCCGGCCACTTGTGTGGCCGGGCAGTCTACCAGATATCAATCGAATTAGAGCGTTGCGCCGAGATGCCAGGGCACGAACTCGTTGTCGCCGTAGCCGAAATCCTCGCTCTTGGTCTTACGGCCCGAAGCCGTCTCGACGATCAGTTCGAAGATCTCGCGGCCCATGCCGGCAATGGTCTTTTCGCCGGAGGCAATGACGCCGCAATTCACGTCCATGTCCTCTTCCATCTGGTTATACATGGTCGAGTTGGTGGCGACTTTGATCGAGGGTGTCGGCCGGCAGCCGAAGCAGGATCCGCGGCCGGTGGTGAAGACGATGACATTGGCGCCGCCCGCGACCTGCCCGGTGGCCGAGACCGGGTCGTAGCCGGGCGTGTCCATGAACACCAGCCCGTTGCCGGTGACCTTCTCGGCATAGCCGAACACGCCGTTGAGCGGCGTCTGGCCGCCCTTGGCGACCGCGCCGAGCGACTTTTCCAGGATCGTGGTGAGGCCGCCGCGCTTATTGCCGGGCGAGGGGTTGTTGTCGATCGAGGCGCCATGCTTGGCGACGTGATCTTCCCACCATTTCACGTAGCCATCGAGTTTCTTGGCGATCTCGGGGCTTGCGGCGCGATAGGCGAGCAGATGCTCGGCGCCATAGATTTCCGTCGTCTCGGAAAGGATGCCGATGCCGCCGACGCCGGCCAGGATGTCGACCGCCGCGCCCAGCGCCGGGTTGGCCGTGATGCCCGACATGCCGTCGGAGCCGCCGCATTGCAGGCCGACGACGATCTCGCTGACCGGAATCGGTTCGCGTCTCAACTGGCCGACTTCCTCGGCGATCTCGGCCAGCACGCCCATCGCTTTTTCCACCGATTTGCGCGACCCGCCGGCATCCTGGATGTTGAAGTGGCGCTTGCCGGCGGCGGCACCCTTTTGGCCGTAAAGCGTAAGCTGGTTGACCTCGCAGCCGAGGCCGACCATCAGCACGCCGCCGAAGTTCGGGTGGCGGGCATAGCCGGCCAAGGTCCGATGCAGCACCATCATGCCGTCGCCAGTGGCGCTCATGCCGCAGCCCTGGCCATGGACGATCGGCACGAAGCCGTCGATGCCGGGATATTTCGGCAGCAAGGTCCTGTTGGCGGTGTCGGCGATCGAATGGCAGACGGTGGCCGAGCAATTGACGCTGGCGATGATGCCGATGAAGTTGCGGGTGCCGGCGCGGCCATCGGCGCGGCGATAGCCCATGAAGGTGCGGGCGCGGTCGGCCTCCGTCGCATGCTCGGCCTCGCTCGGCGGCACCACCGGCAGGCGGCCGGCCTCGAAGACCAGATTGTGCGAATGGACATGCTCGCCCGGTGCGATGTCCTGTGTGGCGCGGCCGATCGCCTGGGCGTATTTGACCACGGCTTCACCCGCGGCGATCGGCTTGATCGCCACCTTGTGGCCAGGCTCGATGACGGCGGCAGCGAGCGCGCCGCCCGGCAGCGTGGTGCCGATCTCGATACGGCCATTGGCAACGGCGACATTGTCGGCGGGGGACAGAAGAATGGTGTTCGAGACGTTCACGGGCGTTTCCTGGGTGATCCTGGGATGCGCGGATTGACACGCGCCTGTTAAGAGTTAATGTCTTTTATCGTGAAAAAACAGTTTTGCGTCAATTGTTTTTTCGCCGCGGTTCGCCCTGAGGCAAGTGGCGGTGCCGGAACAATGAACCGGACCCGGAGAAAGAGATTCCTGCTTTTCAGGGTCATTGGAACACATATTGCGCTTCAAGCCGGCCGCCGCAAGCGCGGGCATGAATGGGTCAGGGGATGTCGAAGAGCAACAACGTCTACAAGGACGCCTATAACCGCTGCCTCAGGCTGCTCGACGAAACGCGCAGCCTGCCGTCGGAACCGGAGTTGGGCGCGGTGCTCGGCGTCAGCCGTACGACGGTGCGCAGCATCCTGGCGCGCATGGAAGAGACCGGACTGATCGCCTGGAACAAGCGCGCCAAGACGGTGCTGCGCGCTCCGCGTCCCGATGATTTCTTTCCCGAGGAAGAGACCGACACGCTGGCCGAGATTATCGAACGGTCGTTCATGCGCAGGCTGTTGGCCGGCGGCGCCGAGGCCGGCATGCAGATCAACGAACTCGAACTGGCGCGCGAGATCGGCGTCGGCACCACCAGCGTGCGCGAGTTCCTGATCCGCTTCTCCCGCTTTGGCCTGATCGAAAAACGCCGCAACAGCCATTGGGTGCTGAAAGGCTTTACGCGGGCCTTCGCACTGGAACTGACCGAGATCCGCGAAATGTTCGAATTGCGCTCGGCCGCCGCCTTCACCGCGCTGCCGCAGGACAGTCCGGTCTGGGGCGATCTCGACCGGCTGGAGGGGGAACACCGCGTTCTGGCACGCGAGATCGCAACGCGCTTCAATGAGTTCTCGGAGCTGGACGAGCGCCTCCACCGGCTCATCCATCGCGCCTCGCGCAACCGCTTCATCGTCGATTTCTACGACGTCATCGCCATGATCTTCCACTACCACTACCAGTGGAACAAGGCGCAGGAACGCGAGCGCAACGAAGTCGCGATCGGCGAACATCTGGCCTATATCGAGGCACTCAAGTCGCGCGACCTCGGCAAGGTCGATGCCGCCTGCCGCAGGCACTTGAAGTCGGCACGCCAGACATTGCTGACCTCGATCCCGGAAAGCCGGCCATCCCAAAAGAGCTGATCCTGCCGTGTTGCCGCAGTGTCGATTTGGCGATTTTCGACCTGTACCGGCCGTGGTAGGTATCGTCATCGATTGTTTGAAGAGGCAGATGGTTTGAGCCGCCGGGGGAGACAACGGTGCATGCCGGTCGCGCTTGTCGCGGCCTGTCTGCTGTTGCTCCAGTCGACACTTGGTGCGTTCGCCTTCAGCTCCGGGCCGAGTGCCGAGCGGCTCGATGCCTTCGGCAACGTCATCTGTACCCGCGACGGCGCCACCCAGCTTCCCGGCGGCGACCAGCACCCGTCACATCTACCGGCCTGCTGCACGTTCGGCTGCAGCATGTTTTCGCCTGCCTATGCGCCGCCGCCCGATGCCGGGCTCGCGCTTGCGTCCCTTTCCTTCGAGACCGTCGCCTTCGTCTTCCCCACGACCACGCATCTCGACTTCGCCCGAGAACGCTCCCCATCGAACCCGCGCGCGCCGCCGCTTGCGGCCTGAGCCTGCTTGCTTGCGGAACCTTTTCGCGAGCGTACTCATCCAAGATCAAAACCATTCGCGACCGGCGACGGCGCGATCATCACGTCATGGAGCAACCATGTCCCATTCTTTCCGTATGTCGGCCCGTATGTCGGCGGGCACTGTGTTCGGCCGCATCCTGCCTCGGTGCAAAGCCGATCCCGGCATTGTCACGCTGGCCTTTGCCCTGTTGTTCGTCGGCGTCCAAGCCGTCCTGGCGCATGAATTCAAGGTGGGCGATCTCGAAATCGAACACCCCTGGTCGCGCGCCACCCCTGCCGGCGCCAAGGTGGCCGGCGGCTATTTCACCATCGTCAACAAGGGCAGCGCCGCGGACCGGCTGCTGTCGATTTCCTCCGACGTCTCCGATAAGGCCGAGCTGCATCAAATGGGCGTCAAGGACGGCGTCATGACCATGCGGCCAGTTGACGGTGGCCTGGAAATCCCGGCCGGAGGCAAGGTGGCGCTCGCGCCCGGCGGCTATCACCTGATGTTCGTCGGCCTGAAGCGGCAACCCAAGCAGGGGGAAAAATTCGCCGCCACGCTGACTTTCGAGAAGGCCGGCGCCGTCAGCGTCGAGTTCGCCGTCGAGGGCATGGGTGAAATGGGCGGCATGGACGACCACGCCAATTGATCGCGCCGATCCACCATTTTTTGAAATCAGAGGGACCATCATGATCAAGTATCTTTTGGCGGCCGGCGCGTTTCTCGTGCTGGGGACAAATGCCGCCTTGGCGCACATCACGCTCGAAACCCAGGAGGCGGCAGTCGGCTCGACCTACAAGGCTGTGCTGCGCGTGCCGCATGGCTGCGACGGCAAGGCGACGACCGCCGTGCGCGTGCAGATTCCGGAAGGGGTGATCGCGGTGAAGCCGATGCCGAAGCCCGGCTGGACGCTGCAGACCAAGAAGGGCAAATATGAAAAGTCCTACCAGCTCTATGGTCAGGCGGTGGCCGACGGTGTCAAGGAAGTCGACTGGAGCGGCGGCAATCTGCCGGATGAATTCTACGACGAGTTCGTCTTCCGGGCGACGCTGACGGCCGATCTGCCCGCCGGCCAGAAGCTCTACTTCCCGGTGGTGCAGGAATGCGGCGACACCGCCGCCCGCTGGATCGAGATTCCGGCGGCCGGACAGGATGAGGACGCGCTGGAGACCCCGGCGCCCGGCATCAAGCTCACGCCGAAGAAGTGATTTTCTGGCGGCGCGCCCTGTCCGCAAGGTGCGCCGCCAATTCCATGGCGGCAGCATGAACCCAACATCCCCACTCCAAAGGACCGCAAGGACCGGCAAGCGATTCGGCTGGGCTGGTGGGCTCTTCGCGGTGCTCATGGCGCTCATCGTCATGGCCTCGACAAGCCAGGCCTTTGCCCATGCGGCGCTGATCAAGACCGATCCGGCCGACGGCGCCGTGCTGGCGCAGGCGCCGGCGCGGTTCTCGCTGACCTTCAGCGAGCCGGTCTCGCCGCTGGTGCTGACGCTGGTGACGCCCGATGGTACGCCGATCCCGCTGACATCCTTCCGCCTCAGCGACCAGACGGTCGCGATCGACAATCCGCAAACACTCAAATCCGGCACGCATGTGCTGAGCTGGCGTGTCATTTCCGCCGATGGCCATCCGGTCGGCGGTTCGCTGCTGTTTTCCATCGGTGCGCCAAGCGAGCCTCCGGCTGTCTCCGAAGCGATCGACTGGCCGTTGCGGTCGGCGATCTGGATCGGCAAGGTCGTTCTCTATGCCGGCCTTTTTCTCGGCATTGGCGGCGCTTTCGCCCTTGCCTGGCTGGCCGGGGATGGCCGTGCCGGTCAATGCTTTGTTGCCGGGGCAATCCTGTGCGGGCTGCTGGCGGCGCCCTTGTCGCTCGGCTTGCAAGGTCTCGATGCGCTCGGTGCGCCGCTCTCCCATCTGGCGCAGCCGGTGGTCTGGCGCACAGGGCTCGGC
>NZ_JAPYKP010000073.1:0-27398 GCF_037179725.1 Mesorhizobium sp. Cs1321R2N1
GACGACGCGCGGCGTCTTGCGGTCCGCGCGGGCCGAAACCGAATTGTGCAGCGGTTCGGCCGCGTCTGCCAGGCGTTCGAGCAACTCCGATGCCGCCAGGCCGCCGAGCACGACCGTCTCTGGGTCGAAGAGGTTTTCGATGATGGCGATGGTGTTGCGGAAGATCGGGCCGACCTGCGCCACCCAATCGGCGTCATTGCCGGCCCGGCGGCCCCGCGCTTCGAGCGAGAGGTAGCGCTCGAGGCAGCCTCGGTTGCCGCAGGGGCAAAGCTCGCCTTCGGGGACCACGGGAATATGGCCGATCTCGCCCGCATTGCCCCAGGCGCCGCGCAGAACGCTGCCGTCATGCATCATGGCGCCACCAAGCCCAACGCCGAAATAGAGATAATAATAGTCGGAATGGCGGGCACCGATGCCATAGAGCCGCTCGCCCATCGCGGCGGCGGCCATGTCGCTCTCGAAGAACGCCGGCAATCCCGTCGCGGCCGTCAGCCGCTCACGCAGCGCCACATGCTTCCAGCCGGTCATCGTGGTCGGGCCGACAAAGCTCATGGAGTCCACGTCGAACGGGCCGGGAAGCGCCATGCCGATGCCGATGACGCGGCCGCCGGGCCGCTTGCCCGTCAGGCCGCGGACCATGGCGCCAATCTGTTCGAACGCATGATCGGGCGCCGCGTTGGGCGCTTCGCGACGTGTACTCTCGATGACGTCGCCGCTGAGATTGATCAGTGCGGCGTCTATTCCAAGCGGCGTCAGATGGATGCCGACGGCATAGCCGCCTTCCGGGTTGATGCGCAGCGTCGCCGGTGGCAGTCCACGGCCCTTCGGCTCTTCGCGCACGGACAGGATGTAGCCCTGTTCCTCCAGTTCGCGAACGATGGTCGACACGGTCTGGACGGTGAGCCCGACATGCCTGGCGATGTCGCCACGGGCGATCGGGCCATGACGGCGGATAGACTCAAGTACGATGCGCCGGTTGTACGGCCGCCCGAACTCCTGATTGGTCCCCCGCAATGCCATGCCTTGCGCCCCTGCTTGACGTGAGGTTCGCATCAAATATTTATTCAGTCAAATGGAATTCAAAAATAATCGGGACGCGGACCGAGTTGCCGACCCCAATTGGGTCTCACCTTCGGTGTGGATTAGGGATGAGACTAAGAAGCGACCGCTTGCGGTCCTGCCGTTGGCGGATGGCCGTCAGCGATTTGACGACGTGCGGAAAACTGCCTGGCGAGGGAGAGGCGCGCCCCGGCCGGCGGCTCCGGATTCAGCCCGCAGGCGAGCGGTTGCCCTGCTAAAGATATTGCGCTACTTTCCTGCCGACGGTCAGGAAGCGCAGCGGATCGATCGCCTCGCCATTGTGCCGCACTTCATAATGCAGATGCGGGCCGGTCGAGCGGCCGCTGCTGCCGGTCTTGCCGATGATGGCGCCGGCGTCCAGTTTCTCGCCGACGGTCACGTCGATTTCGCTCAGATGCCCGTAACGGGTGGCAAAGCCATTGCCGTGATCGACTTCCACCATGCGGCCATAGCCGCCGTTCCAGCCGGCCTTGGTCACGATGCCGGGTGCGGTGACCTTGGCGGCCATGCCGATGGGCGCCCTGAAGTCCATTCCCGAATGCAGCGCGGCCGTGCCGAGAAGGGGATCGGTACGCACGCCGAACGGACTGGTGACGGAGTGGCCAGGGGCGGGATTGGCGAGCGGCAGCCGGCGCGCTTCCTTTTTCAGCTGATCGAGCGTGTCCAGCGCCTCGTCCAGTTCCTTGACCTTGCTGTCGAAGATCATCGAGGAGTCGAGCGGGATCAACGGTCCGCCGACATCGCTTTCGTTCTTGCCGAAATCGCTGTCGACCGGCAGTCCGGCCGCCTGCAGCGCCTGCTGGATGGCATCTGCGCTTTTGTAGGCATTGTCCGCGAGCGTGCTGATGCGGCTGAGCTGATCATTCTCGATGGATTTCAGCGACTGGTTGATCGAAACGAACAGCTTGTCGGCACGATCGGCGGATGAATCGCTGGGCAGCGGATCGGCGCGGGTCGACCACAAGGAGAAGGGCCTTGTGTCGGCGCTGCCGAGGTCGGCGCCCAGGCCGGCGACCGCGTAGGTCTGCGCGGGCTGGTTGATGCTGCCGGTCACCTCGGCGGGCTTGTCCGGCTTGGCGGTCGCGGCCGGATCTTCCGCGGGCACCGTTCCAACGTCATTCTCGGCACGTTCGAACAGCGGGCCGAGACGGCCATGCCGCTGGCTGAGCTGTCTCTGGCGCTGAAGCAGTTCGCTGACCTTGGTTTCCATCAATTGCTGGTCGAGCAGCTGCCTGCTGGTGATGCGGTCTACCTGGGCGCGAAGCGCCGAAATGCGGTCCTCGTAAGCCTGCTGCATCCGCGCCTGGCGCGCGGTGGTGGCGCCGATCAGGTCGTCGCGCAGCACAAGATAGGATGTGGCCAGGAGATAGCCGATGGCAATGGCGGCGAGTGCCGAACCTATGAATGCCGCGAGCCAGGGGCGGATCGTGAAGTGCCTGATCTCGTTGCCCCGGGCGATGATGACCGTATGGGGTTCCTTGCGCCTGCCGAAGACTGCGGACTGACCGGTTACGTTCACGGGACCAAGCTTTCGTTTACGACACCACGACAGCCTGATTACACATTATTAGGGTTAACAAAGGCTTGCCTTATCCGCTGCGTCGCGCCGAATGCACGCAGCGCGCGCAAGAGGTTGCATGAAAACCGCCGGGGTGCGGCCGCCATGTCGCGAAATCGTCGGTGATGAGCACCAATGCTCCGCCAGCAGTGGCCTGTCGCCCGCAGAGCAAGGCTTAGGTTTCTTAACTGTCTTCGATTGCATTTAATTGACGTTTTTCGAGTAAAGGCGTGCTGGTACTTCGGATTCACCGTGGCGGTAGGGATGCTGAACGATCTGATTGGCAAGATCCTCGACAAGATTTCGGCCACCAGTCTGCTGGCGACCGGGCTTTTGCTGCTGACTGCCCTTGTCAGCGCGCTCGTGGCCTATTGGCGCACGGTCGAGGAGAAAAGCTGGAAGGAGTTCTTCGAGTTCGTCATCCCGCATGAGGTCATCACCCATCCCTCGGCGAAGGCCGACCTGCTGTTCTGGGTGACGAAGAAGGCCCTGATGCCTTTCCTGATGCTCCCCGCCGGAATCGTTTTCGTCACGGCGGTGGGCTACGGAACCAACTGGCTGTTTTCGACACTGTTCCAGTTTCAGCCGCCTCTGATCGAGGGGCCGGCAGGGCCGGTAACGGTGCTGATCTTCACCGTCAGCATGCTGCTGGCCTACGACATCTCCTATTATCTCTATCACGTCGCCCAGCATCGCTACCCGCTGCTTTGGGAACTGCACAAGGTGCATCACTCGGCCGAGGTGATGGTCGGGATCACCAAAGACAGGGTCCATCCGCTGGACGAGTTGATGAACCGAGCCTGGGACGGCCTCATCGTGGGGCTGTGCTTCGGCATCTGGTCGCTGATTTCGCTGAACCTTGTCGAACTGACCGTCTTTGGCGTCAACGTCTATGTCATGCGTAACATACTGATGATGGATTTCGTCAGGCACACGCATTTCAAGATCTCGTTCGGCCCGCTCAACAATTTGATCCTGTGTCCGCATTGGCACCAGTTGCATCACAGCGTCGATCCGCGCCACTACGACAAGAATTTCGGGCTGCTCTTCTCGTTCTGGGATCGGCTCTTCGGAACATTGTGTGTGCCGAGGCCCGACGAGGACTTCAAGTTCGGGCTGGTCGACCGCGATGTGCGTGACTACCAGTCGCTCGCCGGGCTCTACGTCATGCCGTTGAAGCGGATGTGGGGGCATATCGCCAGGCGCATGCGGCCAGGAAAGCCACGGCCAAGAACCGCGCGGTCATCGGAAGGAACACGGCCATGAACGCTCCCGTTGTGCTCGCGATCCCGCGGACACGCACCTTCGAAGTCGTGACATCGGCGGTGCGCCTGGCCGAGATCGCACCGGCTTGGAGTGCGCTCTGGCAGCGGGCTGGCGGGCTTGTCTTCCAGCATCCGAACTGGATTGCGGCCTGGTGGCGCACCACCCCGCATCAGGAGCGGCGCACGCTCAGGATCGGGCTTGCCTGGAACGGTGACCGGCTCGATGGCGTGATAGCGCTCGCGACCTTCAAGCGCTCCGGCATCCGCATGCTCGAATGGGCGGCGAAGGATCACAGTGACTATGGCGACGCGCTGGTTGCACCCGACAGCGACCCGCGAGCGATCTCCGGCCTTTGGCAGTATGTTTTTGACCAGGGCGGCTTCGACCTGATCTATCTCAACCGTCTGCTGCCGGATGCCGGTGTTCATGCCTTGTTGGGACCGGCCCATGGCAAGGCGCTTCGGCGCAACCACCGCACTGAAATCAGCTATCGTGTTGCGGGTCCCTGGCAACGTGGGGCGGAATGGTTCGAGACGTTGTCCAAGAAGGGCCGGCAGAACTATCGTCGTGGCCGCAAGTCCATGGAAGAGAGCGGTGCATTGCGTTTCCGGCTCCTGGATGCGGAGGACCCGCGCGAGCCGGTGCTCGAGCGGGTCGCGACGTTGAAGCGCCTCTGGCTCGCCCGGCATGGTCGCGCCTCGGATCTATTCGATAAGGGCTCGCCAGTTCTCTCCGCGCTTATTTCGGTGCTGGCCGACCTCGGGCTGTTGCGCATCTTCGTGCTGGAGCTTGACGACACGATCGTCGCCGTCTCGATCAATTTCGAGCAGCACGGCACGATGATGGCTTTCGTCACCACCTACGATCCCGAATATGAGCGCGGCTCGCCGGGTATGGTACTGATGATGGATTATATCCAGTGGTCGTTCGACCGCGGCCTTGCCACAATTGATTTTCTCTGCGGCGGCGAGGATTTCAAGCGGCGCTTCGCCACGCAATCAGTCACGCTGTCATCGATGATGGGCGCGCGCGGCCTGCGTGGTCATCTCGCCGCGCTGGCCGATCATGTGAGCCATGTTTCGAAATCCTGGAGGACTGGGCGGCAGCCGAAGGCCGAGGCACCTGACGAGTAGCGACCATAATTGTCGATTGCTTTGGTGGGCTTCGGCGACGCTCAAAGCTCGCGAACAGCTTCCAGCACGGCCTCGGCATGGCCCTTGACCCGGACCTTGCGCCAAATCCTGGCGATCCGCCCGTCACGGCCGATCAGGAACGTCGCCCGCTCGACGCCCATGTATTTGCGGCCATACATCGATTTCTCGACCCATAGATGGTAGGCCTCGATCACCTTGCGCTCCTCGTCGGCGGCAAGATCGATGGTAAGATCGTATTTCGACTTGAACTTGTCGTGTTTCTTGGCGCTGTCGGGCGACAGGCCAATGACGACGGCGCCGGCCTTCTCGAATTCCGGCTTCAGCTGTGAGAAGCTGATCGCCTCTTGCGTGCAGCTTGTCGTGTCGTCCTGCGGATAGAAATAGAGCACGACCGGCTTGCCGGCGGATGCGGCCAGGCTGAGCGATCCGCCGCCGTCCCGCGGCAGATCGAATTGCGGCGCGGGATCGCCTACTTCCAGGTCAGCCATATCGATGCCCTTGTTTAAGGTTACGCGCGAAGCCACACCGATATAGTGTCGAGCGGGGATTCGTCCACGAGCGAGTTTGTACAACGGAAGATTGCGTGGATCAGGACCAACCGCAGCACGAGAAGATCCGGTTCAGGCGGGACGAAATCACCGACCTGGGAGCCTTGCCGTCCGCGTGCCGCGTCCCGCCTCTCGGCCAGGCGGCGATCGGCCGCGGCTTTCGCATCCTTTCGCGCGTGTTTGCCGGCGTGGTCGCATTCATGCTGCTGGCCGCGGTCGCCATCTATCTCATCGGCCTTTCCGGCATCGGTTCGGACAGGCTGCGCGTCGAGGCGGAGAGCGCCATAGAGAGGCTGGCGGGCGTCGACGTCAATGTCGCGGTCGGGCCAGCCCGCATCACGCTCGACAGTTCGAGCTTCGTCGCCCTCCAGGTGAGCGATGTCAGCCTGAAGACATCAGACGGCAAACCGATGGCGGATGCCGGTCGTGTGCGCTTTGGCGTGCGTCTCGTGCCGCTGCTATGGGGTGAGGTGCGGTTGACCAGCGCCAGGATCTCCGATGCCCGCATCGTCATGGCGGCGATGCCGTCCGGCGGCGACTGGACCGCGGCGCTGCGCAACGAGAACGGCCTCGTCGATCCGGAAAAACTGTCGGACGCGGTGTTCGGCAACATCCATCGCGCCCTCGACGCCGTGCGGGAGGATTCGATGCGCCGCATCGATCTCAGCAATGTCGAGTTCGTGCTGCCCGACGCCGGATCGATCAAACTGCTCAAGATCGCCGACGCCACCGTCGTTCAGTCGGGGCCGGGCGGCATGGAGTTTACCTCCGAGGCGGATGTCGACGGCAGGACTGTCACCGTTGCCGCCTCCGCCACCCGCGATATCGCCGAGCATCGGGTGATAAGCCTGGATGTCAGCATCAATCTGGCGGATGCCGGTGACACTGCTGCCGGCTCCGGCAAGCTTGGTGCCGTCGCGTTGAAGCTGACAGGATCGGAAGGCTCAGGTGCCACCGCATCACGCTTGATGGCCGCCCTTTCGTCCACCGGGTCGGTGCTGGATCTTGGCACGCGCGGGCTGCTGCCGGCGGATACCGATGTCAATGCGACGCTGGTCCACGGCTCCAACAAGATCCAGGTGGACAGGTTGCTGCTGAAAACCGGCCGGTCTTCATTCGATTTCGGCGGCTCGATCGGGCCAAAACCGGCAACCGGGGTGGCGGGCGAGGAACCCTCCTACCGTTACGACCTGACCAGCGACGGTTCGACCTTGGCGCCATCGGAATCGCCTGAGCCCGCGTTGATCTTCCTGGCGCGGATCGCCGGCGTCTACCAGCCGCAAAGCCGTAAACTGGTGGCCGAGCAGATCGCGGTTCGGTCCGCCGGTTCCGGCGAGGTGCTTGGCACCGCGGCGATGCAATTCGTCGACGGCAAGGCTCCTGGGATCAATCTGGCGCTCAACATCCATGACATGCCGGTCTCGCATGTCAAACAGCTGTGGCCGTGGTTTTCGGCGCGCAATGCGCGGCTCTGGTGTCTGGACAACCTGTTCGGCGGCCGTGTGGTCGACGCCAATCTCCAGTTCCAGGTGGTGCCGGACCGCCTCGGCAATGGCGTGCCGCTTTCAGCCGACGAGGTCTTTGGCCGCTTCCAGATCGAGGGGGCGCGTTTCGACACGGCCGGCCGCATTCCGCCGATACGCGATGCGGTGGGCGTCGTCGGATTCCACGGCAACGACGTCGACATTTCGTTGTCGTCGGGCACCGTCTTCATGCCCAGTGGCCGCGTGGTGGCGGCCAGCAACGGGACATTGGCCGTCAAGGCAGCCAATCGCCCCCCTGTCATCGGCGCTCTCGATATCGACGTTGCCGGCGATGCGTCTGCCGTCGCCGAACTTGCATCCTACGAACCGATCAATGCCATGCGCCATGTCGGCATTCTGCCGGAGGACCTTTCCGGCGGCGTCACCGGCCATGTCAAGGCGGACATTCCGCTGCAGTCGGGCGTCGACACCGCGAAGCTCGATTGGCTGGTGTCGCTCGACTACACCGGCCTGTCCTTGGCCAAGCCGTTCGAGGGACAGGCCGTGACCGATGCCGATGGCTCGATCACCGTCGACCCGCAAAAGGCTGTCATTTCGGCCAAGGCATCGCTGAACGGCATTCCGGCCGAACTCGATCTCGTCGAGCCGCTGGCGGATGACGGGCCGGCGCGCAGCCGCAAGGTAGCCCTAGTACTCGACGACAAGATCCGCGCCGCCGCCATGCCCGGCCTGACGCCGCTGCTTGCCGGAACGGTGAAGGTCGCGATCGACAAGAGCGGCAGCGGCAACCAGAATGTGTCGGCCGACCTCACCAATGCCAGGTTGGACATTCCCTGGGCCGGCTGGAGCAAGGGGGCGGGGGTTCCCGCCAGCGCCACATTCGTCATGACCAAGTCCGGCGACACCACGACGCTGTCCGACTTCGAGCTCGACGGCAAGACGTTCTCCGTCGACGGCAGCATCGTGCTGGTCAACGGCGCCTTGTCTTCGGCCAAGTTCGGCAAGGTCACCTTGAACAGGGGCGACGACGTGGCGGTTTCGGTGAAGCGATCGGGCAAGGGCTATGCGGTCGACATCACTGGCAACGCGCTCGACGCTCGTTCGCTCATCAAGCAGTTCACGTCCGATGTGGACACCGCAACCAAGACGACGGGAACAGACAACATTTCCGTCAGCGCCGATGTCGATCAGCTGACCGGCTTCCACGATGAGCAACTGTCCAACCTGAAGCTCGATTACAGTGCGGCTGGTTCAAGGGTCAACGGACTGAAGGTCAGCGCGACGGCGAGTTCCGGCGCAGCCATCGCCATCAGCAACACCACCGGCGGCGGCAGGCGCTCGCTCAACGTGCAGTCGGCGGACGCCGGCGCGATCCTGCGGTTCCTCAACATCTATGAGCACATGGAAGGTGGGTCGATCGCGCTGGCGCTGACGGGGGCCAGCGACGGACCGATGAAGGGCAAGGTCGACACCAGCAATTTCTTCGTCGTCAACGAACCCAAGCTCGCCTCCATCGTCTCGACCACGCCGGCCGGCGACAGCCGCAGCCTCAACCAGGCGGTGAAGGGCAAGCTCGACACGTCGCGGGTGAAATTCGAACGTGGTTACGCCGAGATCGACAAGGGCAGCGGCTATCTGAAGCTGACCAATGGCGTGCTGCGTGGCCCGCGCATCGGCACGACGTTCCAGGGCATCCTCTACGACCAGAACAACAATATGGACATGACCGGCACCTTCATGCCGGTCTACGGCCTCAACCGCATTTTCGGCGAACTGCCCATCGTCGGCGCGCTTCTGGGCAATGGTCGCGACCGCGGCCTGATCGGCGTCACCTTCCGGCTCAGGGGCAATGCCAACAAGCCGGTGCTCGACGTCAACCCGCTGTCGGTGATCGCGCCGGGGATATTCAGGTCGATCTTTGAATACCGGTGAGGGGTACTCAGGCCGGTCGCACCAAGATGTGTTTTTTCTTGCCCAATGAAAGCTTTACGACGTTTTCCGGACTCAAATCCTCAAGCGTGACCATTCGACGATCGTCGCTTACCGGCTGGTCGTTCAGGCGCACGGCGCCACCCTGGATGTGCCGCCGTGCCTCGCCATTGGATGAAGCCAACCCCGCGCTGACCAACAGCGACAGGATGCCGACGCCGGTTTCGAGCGCGGCCTTGTCCGTCTCGACGGTCGGCAATGTGTCGGCGAGCGCGCCTTCCTCGAAGGTCTTGCGCGCCGTCTCGCTGGCCTGTTCGGCGGCCGCGCGGCCATGCAGATGAGCGGTGATCTCGGTAGCGAGGATCTTCTTTGCCTCGTTGATCTCGGAACCGCCCAGCCGCTCGAGCCGTGCAACCTCTTCCAAAGGCAGCGTGGTGTAGAGTTTCAGGAACCGGGCAACGTCGGCGTCCTCGGTATTGCGCCAGTACTGCCAGAACTCGTAGGGGCTCAACATCTCCGGATCGAGCCAGACCGCGCCCGATGCCGACTTGCCCATCTTGGCGCCGGACGAGGTGGTGAGCAGCGGCGTGGTCAGTGCGTAGAGTTGCGCATCCTCCATGCGGCGGCCGAGATCGATGCCGTTGATGATGTTGCCCCATTGGTCGGAGCCGCCCATCTGCAGGCGGCAGCCGAGGCGCTTGTAGAGTTCGACGAAATCATAGGCCTGCAGGATCATGTAGTTGAATTCGAGGAACGACAGCGATTGCTCGCGATCGAGCCGCAACTTGACGGAATCGAACGCAAGCATGCGGTTGACGGAAAAGTGCCGCCCGACATCGCGCAGGAAATTGACGTAGTTGATCTCCATCAGCCAGTCGGCATTGTTGATCATGACCGCGTCGTTCGGACCGCCGCCGAATTTGAGGTAGGGCATGAAGTTGCGGCGGATACCGGCGAGATTGGCGTCGATATCCGCAGGCGTCAAAAGCTTGCGCGCCTCGTCCTTGAAGGAGGGGTCGCCGATCATCGACGTGCCACCGCCCATCAGCGCGATCGGCCGGTGGCCGGTCTGCTGCAGCCAATGCAGCATCATGATCTGGATCAGCGAGCCGGCATGCAGGCTCTTGGCCGTGGCGTCGAAGCCGATATAGGCCGTCACCGTTTCCTTGGCGAAAAGAGTGTCGAGACCGGCATCATCCGAGGTCTGGTGGATGAAACCGCGCTCGCTCATCGTGCGCAGGAAATCGGATTTGAAGGCAGGCATGTTTTCTTTCCCGAAGCGTACGCCACGGTCCGTGGCGGGCATATGTGAACGCGCGCGTTTAGCACCCAAGCGCGATCAGCAAAAGTGGATTCCGGTTTTGCGCCGGATCGCGCGCCAACCAAGAGTTGGCGATCAGCAAAAGTGGATTCCGGTTTTGCGCCGGATCGCGCGCCAACCAAGAGTTGGCGATCAGCAAAAGTGGATTCCGGTTTTGCGGCCGCGCGGATGGTGCCAGCGGCGGTCCGGCCGCAATGCTTGCTTCATCGTTTCGGCTGGCGTAATGAGGCGCCGCGCCACAAGGTTCTAACAGTCCACGACCTCAAGCGGCACCGCACGGCATCCATAAAATGCCATATCCGACGACAGAGCCCCGACGCGACATGCCGGACGCATTGATATCCATTGTCATTCCTTGCAGGAACGAGGCGGCAAACCTGCCACTGCTGATCGACGAGATCGAGGCGGCGATGGCCGGCCGCGACTTCGAGTTGATCATCGTCAATGACGGCTCGACCGACGAGACGGCTGCCGTGCTCGCCGAACAGGCGGCGCGACGCCCGTTTCCGCTACGCGAGTTGCGGCATCGGAAGTCCGCCGGCCAGAGCCTTTCGGTGCGTTCGGGCGCCTGGGCGGCACGCGGCGGCATCGTCGTGACCATCGACGGCGACGGTCAGAATGATCCGCAGTACATTCCGGTGCTGGTCGATGCGCTGCGCCAAGCCGGGCCCGATTTCGGCGCCGCGCAAGGGCAGCGCCTCAAGCGCCGCGACAGCAAGGTCAAACAATTGGCGTCGCGTTTCGCCAACTGGCTGCGAAACGCCATCCTGCATGACGAGACGCGCGACACCGGCTGTGGCCTGAAGGCGGTTCATACCGATATCCTGCGCAAACTGCCGTTCTTCGACGGCACCCATCGCTTCGTCCCGGCCCTGGTCATCCAGGAGGGGTATCGCGTCGTCCATTGTGACGTCGTCGACCGCTCGCGCCGGCACGGCAAATCGAATTACGGCATTTTCGATCGCGGCCTGCAGGGTGTGCTCGATCTCTGCGGTGTCTGGTGGTTGCGCCGCAGGCGCCGCAGAATGCCAAAAATAGAGGAAATCAAGCGTGTTTAATGTGCTTCAGGAACTGGGAACCTGGCTTCATCAGGTTTTCATCAAGCAGTTCGATGCGTGGATCCTGCTCGGCTTCGTCGCCCAGTTCTTCTTCACCATGCGCTTCGTCGTGCAGTGGCTGGCCTCGGAAAAGGCCAAGCGCAGCGTCGTGCCGGTGGCCTTCTGGTTCTTCTCCCTGTTCGGCGGCGGCCTGCTTCTGATCTATGCCATCCAGCGCCAGGATCCGGTGTTCATCGCCGGGCAGGCCATGGGCATGTTCATCTATATCAGAAATCTCTGGCTGATCGCCAATGAGCGCAAGGCGGCGATGACCAAGGTCGATTGAGCAACCGCCCAAAAAGAAATGATCGGAGAGACGCAAAAATGGCGTTGAACAGGAACTACATCTTCCTCTTCCTGTTCAGCCTGGTGATGACGGCTTCAGGCTTGGCATCCATGCCGCCGGTCGACCGCGACGAGCCCCGCTTCGTCCAGGCCTCCAAGCAGATGGTCGAGAGCGGCGACTATGTCGACATCCGCCTCCAGGAGACCTCGCGCTACCAGAAGCCGATCGGCATCTACTGGCTGCAATCGGCGGCCGTGGCGCTGAGCGGGCAGGGGGCCGAGGCACCGATCTGGGTCTATCGCACCGTTTCGGCACTTGGCATTGCCCTTGCCGTGCTGGCGATCGCCTGGACAGGGACCAATCTTTTCGGTGCCAATGCCGGCATCGCGGCCGGCCTGGTGATGGCCGCGATCTTCGCCACCGCTTTCGAGGGCCGCGACGCCAAGACCGATGCGATGCTGCTGGCCTGCTGCGTTGCGGCGCAAGGCGCGCTGGCGCAGATTTATCTCGCATCGCGCCGCAAGGAAGCGGTCGCCGGCCATCTCTGGTGGATCTTCTGGATCGCACAAGGGGCCGCGATCCTGATCAAGGGGCCGATCGCGCCGCTGCTGTCGGCGCTGACCATCGCCGTGCTGTTCGCCTTCGAGCGCGACGGGCGTTGGCTGTCGAAGCTCAGGGTTGGGCGCGGCCTGCTACTCGTCTTGGTGATTGCTCTGCCCTGGCTCGCCGCGATCACCTGGAAGAGCCACGGTGCTTTCCTGCAGCAGGCCGTCGGCAAGGACATGCTCGGCAAGGTCGCGTCGGGCGCGGAATCGCACGGCCTGCCGCCCGGCTTCTACATGCTGACCTATTCGCTGTTCATGTGGCCGTTCGGCCTGATCGCGGTAGGCGCTGGCCTGCAGGCCCTCAACCGCATGCGCGGCGATGTCAGGCTGCGCTTCTGCCTCGCCTGGTACATTCCGTTCTGGCTCGTTTTCGAACTCATTCCCACCAAGCTGCCGCATTATGTCCTGCCCGCCTATCCCGGCATGGCGCTGCTGATCGGCTGGCTGCTGACATTGCAGCCGCAGGACGCCAATGCGCCGCTCAGGCGCTGGCAGCAATGGTTGTGGTGGTCGACCGCATTCGGTCTTGTCGTGGTCAGCCTGGGCCTGGCGGCGGTCTGCATCGCAGCGCCGATCTACCTTACCCACACTTTCTCCTGGTGGAGCATTCCGGCGGCCGCGGCCGCACTCGGCGCGGGCTATTTCGCGTGTTCGCGGCAGTTGCAGGTGCCGCTGCCCCGCATCGGCGCCACCGCCGCCTGTGCGGGCATCGCCTACGCCTTGCTGTTCGGCGTCATCGCCCCGTCCCTGAAGCCGATCTGGCTGAGCCCGGCAATCAGGGACGCGGTGCGCGCCAACAAACCTTGCGACACGACCGTGCTGGCCTCGGCGCGTTATCAGGAGCCGAGCCTGGTGTTCTTGGTCGGCACGAAAACGGTGCTGACCGATGTCGGGGGCGTGGCGGAACATCTGCTCGGCGATCCCGCTTGCTCCTTGGGCCTGGTGCCGATCGGCGACGAGCAGAAATTGAATGGCATGCTGTCCGTGCAAGGCAAGTCGGCGAACCGCCTCGCCGAAGTCGACGGCCTCAACTATTCGTCGGGAGACAAACTGTCGCTCGGTCTCTACCGTATAGCGCAATGACTTCGATGATGGGGTCGAGTTCCCAATGCTCGTGAAACCGCGCCCTCCAGTTTACGGTTCGCTCCTCGGGATAGGACGCCGGTCCCTCGGCAATTTTCGTGACACCCTGCAGATCGCCAGACGGCGCCTTGCCGTTCGCCCCGCTCGCAATCCCAACATCGCATGGTGGGCGTGGGGCCTGGTCTGGGTCTTTCTGACGGCCGCGGCCTTTGTCCGTCTCGATACGCCGGCAGGAGTAGCACATGGCCAGTGGTCGGCGGGCGCCGCCAGGCTTGCCGAGTTCTTCACGCAGTTCGGACTGGGCGGCTGGTATCTCGTCCCGTCCGCGCTGCTGCTTGTCGCGGCCAATCTGACGGATTGGCGAAGCCTTTCGCGGCGCGCGCTGATGCTGGTCTACAGTTGGACCTGCCTGGCTTTCCTGGTGCTGAGCGCCGTTGGCCTGTCCGGCCTGACGGTCAATGTCCTCAAATATGCCATTGGCAGGGCCCGCCCGCTCTATTTTCAGGATTTCGGTGTCCTTGCGCTGCACCCTTTTGCCTTCGATGCGCGCTTTGCCGGCTTTCCGTCCGGCCATGCCACGACGATGGGTGCCGTGTTCGGCATCCTGCTGCTTTTGTTTCCGCGGCGTTGGTACATCGCTTTGGTGGTCACGGCCTGCATCGCCTCGACCAGGGTCTTCGTCGGCGCGCACTATCCGAGCGACACCGTTGCCGGCTTCGGCCTCGGCTGCGCCTTCGCGCTGGCGTGCGGACTGGTCTTTGCCAGGCTCGGCTTCATCTTCCGGCCGGCACCGTCAGGATTGCCGGTCCGCAAGCCATCGTTCCGGCTTATTGCCCCGGAAAAATAGGTCGCTACCGGACCGTCCGCACCGCGGCGGCCTCATGTGGAGGAGGCGGGCCTTGCCCGCCCGCGCCCGGGGATACGGATCGCCTGATGTCTTAACGCAGCCGCTTCGGCCTCGGATCGGACAATTCTCCCGCCAGCCGCCGATCGAGATAGTCGGCGCATTCCTCGATCAGCACATCGGCGTCGTTGGCGAAGAAATGGTTGGCGCCGGGCAGGGTCTTCTGCGTGATGGTGATGCCCTTTTGCGTGTGCAGCTTGTCGACCAGGCCTTGCACATCCTTCGGCGGTGCTACCTTGTCGGCATCGCCGTGGATGATCAGGCCCGAGGACGGGCAGGGCGCCAGGAAGGAGAAATCATAGGTGTTGGGCTGCGGCGCGATCGAGATGAAGCCCTCGATCTCGGGCCGGCGCATCAGGAGCTGCATGCCGATCCACGAACCGAAGGAATAGCCGGCCACCCAGCAGCTCTTGGAATCCGGATGCAGTGACTGCACCCAGTCGAGTGCGGCCGCCGCGTCCGACAACTCGCCGGTGCCGTGGTCGAACTCGCCCTGGCTGCGGCCGATGCCGCGGAAATTGAAGCGCAGCGTGGTGAAATCGCGCTTCTGGAACATGTAGAAGAGGTCATAGACGATCTTGTTGTTCATCGTACCGCCGAACTGCGGGTGCGGATGCAACACGATGGCAATCGGCGCGCTCTTTTCCTTCGAGGGCTGGTAGCGTCCCTCCAGGCGGCCGGCCGGACCGGTAAAAATGACCTCAGGCATGAAATACTCCACGTGACATATACAAATGCGCGGCGCCCGGAACTCTTGCTCTGGCCCCGCTTCCACAGACCTTGACGCAGGGCGAGCGTCTTCCTAGAAGCTAGTTTAGAATTGTTCAAAACTGGGTGGCCGAAACGCAATCGCCCGGTCGCACTCGCTGCAAGCCGCGTAAATAGGACGGCTTGCCTTGGAATTTCAAGGAAATAACGCCATACGTCGGCGGAATGGCTTTTGACGGGAAGAACTGGACGAAAATGGCCGCGAAACGCGCCTATCTCGACTATAATGCCAGCGCGCCGCTGCTTTCAGCGGCGCGCGAGGCCATGGTCGCGGCGTTTGACGCAGCCAACCCCTCGTCGGTCCATGCCGAGGGGCGCGCCGCGCGCAGGCTGGTTGACAATGCCAGGCGCGACGTGGCGGCATTGGTCAACGGCAAGGCCGAACATGTCGTCTTCACCTCGGGTGCGACCGAGGCCGCCTCGACACTGCTGACGCCGGACTGGCAGATGGGGCGCGGCGCCATTCGCATGAGCCGGCTCTACGTCTGCGAGGCCGACCATCCGTGCCTGCTGAATGGCGGACGCTTTCCGGCAAACCTGGTGACGCGGTTCGGTGTCGGCGCTGATGGCATCGTCAGTCTCGACGCCTTGACGGCAGCGCTCGGCGGTCACGACAAGGCCGATGGCTTGCCGTTGGTCGCGATCCACGCCGCCAACAACGAAACCGGCGTCATCCAGCCCATCGACCGCATCGCGGAGATCGTCAGGGCGGCGGGCGGCATTCTTGTCGTCGATGCCGTTCAGGCCGCGGGTCGCGTTTCCATCGATATGTCGGCCGGATACGCCGACTATGTGATTCTGTCCTCGCATAAGATCGGCGGCCCCAAGGGCGCCGGCGCCATCGTTGCCGCTGCCGACCTGATGATGCCGAGGCCGCTGATCAATGGCGGCGGTCAGGAAAAGGGCCACCGTGGCGGCACCGAGAACTTGCCCGGCATCGCCGGTTTTGGCGCCGCCGCGCGAGAAGCGCTGGCCGGGTTGGAGGCTATCGGCGCCGTGCGTCAGCGTCGCGATGAGCTCGAAACGTCAATCAAGAGGCTGGTGCCGGACGTGGAAATCTTCGGAGCCGGCGCTCCAAGGCTTGCCAACACGACATTCTTCGCTATTCCCGGCGTCAAAGCCGAAACCGCCCAGATCGCCTTCGACCTGGCGGGCGTGGCGCTTTCCGCCGGTTCCGCGTGCTCGTCGGGCAAGGTCGGGCCGAGCCATGTGCTGAAGGCCATGGGACACGGCGACAGCCTTGGTGCCTTGCGCGTATCGGTCGGTGCCGCGACCGCCGACGAGGATATCGAACTGTTCCGCACCGCGCTGGCAAGCATTGCCGCGCGTCGGGCGGGTAGAGAGAAGGCCGCGTAGCGGTTGGAGCATCGGACCGGGAAATCCGATGCTTGAGAAAAAGGATCAGGCTTCGGCCTGGTAGAGCCGTGCGTTTCATGCTGGCCGGTGAATTTCCGGTCGAGGCGCACTATATGAAACTTACGCTGCCGCGGACGCTGCTCATTCGGCGGTGCCATAGTTTGAAAACTGTCGGGCCTTGACCCCGGCGTGGATGGAGAACGCATATGCCTGCTGTGCAGGACACGATCGATCGGGTCCGAAAGATCGACGTCGACCAATACAAATACGGATTCCAGACCGAGATCGCTGTCGACAAGGCTCCCAAGGGCCTGAGCGAAGACATCATCCGCTTCATTTCGGCCAAGAAGGACGAGCCGTCCTGGATGCTGGAATGGCGCCTCGAAGCCTATCGCCGCTGGCTGACGCTCGAAGAGCCGACCTGGGCGCGCGTCAACTATCCCAAGATCGATTTCCAGGACATCTACTATTACGCGGCGCCCAAGAGCACGCCCGGACCGACTTCGCTCAGCGACGTCGATCCCGAGATCTTGAAAGTCTACGAGAAGCTCGGCATTCCGTTGAAGGAGCAGGAAATCCTCGCCGGCGTGCAGAAGGCCGACGCCTCGGAGCTTGAGGAAGTCAGCGACAATGTCTACAAATCGGGCCGCGTCGCAGTCGACGCGGTGTTCGATTCCGTGTCTGTCGTCACCACCTTCAAGAAGGAGCTGGCGCAGGCCGGCGTCATCTTCTGCTCGATCTCCGAAGCGATCCGCGAGCATCCAGAACTGGTCAAGAAATATCTCGGCTCGGTCGTGCCGACCTCCGACAATTTTTACGCCACGCTGAATTCGGCCGTGTTCACCGACGGCTCGTTCGTCTTCGTGCCCAAGGGCGTGCGCTGCCCAATGGAGCTGTCGACCTATTTCCGTATGAACGAGAAGAACACCGGCCAGTTCGAGCGCACGCTGATCATCGCCGAGGAGGGGGCCTACGTCTCCTATCTCGAGGGCTGCACGGCGCCGCAGCGCGACGAGAACCAGTTGCATGCCGCCGTGGTCGAACTGGTCGCGCTCGACGATGCCGAGATCAAATATTCGACGGTGCAGAACTGGTACCCCGGCGACGCCGAGGGCAAGGGCGGCATCTACAACTTCGTCACCAAGCGCGGCGACTGCCGTGGCCATCGTTCGAAGATCTCGTGGACGCAGGTCGAGACCGGCTCGGCGATCACCTGGAAATATCCGAGCTGCATCCTGCGCGGCGACGATTCCTCGGGCGAGTTCTATTCGATCGCCGTGTCGAACGGCTACCAGCAGGTTGATAGCGGCACCAAGATGATCCATCTCGGCAAGAACACGTCGAGCCGCATCATCTCCAAGGGCATAGCCGCCGGCTTCTCGCAGAACACCTATCGCGGCCAGGTTTCGGCGCACCGCAAGGCGACCAATGCCCGCAACTTCACCAATTGCGACTCACTGCTGATCGGCGACCAGTGCGGCGCGCACACCGTGCCTTACATGGAAGCCAAGAACTCGACGGCGCAGTTCGAGCACGAAGCGACGACGTCGAAAATATCAGAGGACCAGAAGTTCTACGTCATGCAGCGCGGCATCCCGGAAGAGGAAGCCATCGCGCTGATCGTCAACGGCTTCGTCAAGGATGTCATCCAGCAGCTGCCGATGGAGTTTGCCGTAGAGGCGCAGAAGCTGATCGGCATCTCGCTGGAAGGCTCGGTGGGCTGACCGGCCCGGACAAATATTCAGGAAACAAAAATGCTTGAGATCAAGAACCTGCACGCCCGCATCGTCGATGACGGCACTGAGATCATTCGGGGCTTGAACCTGACGGTGAAAGCCGGCGAGGTCGCCGCGATCATGGGACCGAACGGGTCGGGCAAATCGACGCTCTCCTACATCCTTGCCGGCCGCGAGGACTATGAGGTGACCGAGGGCGACATCCTCTACAACGGCCAGTCGATCCTCGAAATGGACCCGGCCGAGCGCGCCACTTCCGGCATCTTCCTCGCCTTCCAGTATCCGATGGAGATACCGGGCGTGGCGACCATGGAATTCCTCAAGGTGGCGATGAACGAGCAGCGCAAGGCGCGAGGCGAGGAACCGCTGAAGATCCCGGAATTCCTGAAGCGGGTGAAGGAAGCCGCCGCCTCGCTCAGCATGGACATGGCGATGCTGAAGCGGCCGCTCAATGTCGGCTTTTCCGGCGGCGAGAAGAAGCGCGCCGAGATCCTGCAGATGAAGCTGCTGGAGCCGAAACTGTGCGTGCTCGATGAGACCGATTCCGGCCTCGACATCGATGCGCTGAAGATTGTCTCCGATGGCGTCAACGCACTGCGCTCGCCGGACAGGGCGTTCCTGGTCATCACCCACTACCAGCGCCTGCTCGAACACATCGTGCCTGATAGCGTGCATGTGCTCTACAGGGGCCAGGTCATCAAGTCGGGCGACAAGTCGCTGGCGCTCGACCTCGAGGCCAACGGTTATGCCGGCGTCATCGGGCAAGCCGCGTAACATGCCAAGTCATTTTGTTCCAAAAGACAGGCGAGACTGATGAATATGCACACACAACCGCAGCGGACACCGGCCGAGACAGCGTTGATCGACGCCTTCGGCGAACGGCTGTCGCTTTTGCCGGGAGACGGCGCGGTGATGCTGAAGCGTGACGACGCCATCGAGGCGGTCAAGCACGGCCTGCCAACGCGGCGCATCGAATCCTGGCACTATACCGACCTGCGCCGGCTGTTGAGTGCGGTGCCGGACTTCGATCCGGCCGCCGCCGCCAAAGCCATCGCGCCAATCGTTGACGGTTCGACGGTTCTGACCCTGTTGAACGGGGTATCAAGCGCCAAGGCGCCGGTCGTCGACGGCGTCAGCGTCCAGCGTCTGTCCGAAAAGCTGACCGACGGCAGCATCGCGCCGGGGCTCGATCCCTATGGCAGCGACGATGCCATCGGCGCGCTGAACACGGCCTTCGTTGCCGACGGCTATTTTGTCGATATCGCCGATGGTGCCGAATTGGAAAAGCCGATCGAGCTGCAGAACCTGCAGGCCGGTGGCCAGACCCATGTGCGCCTGCCGGTGCGGGTTGGCACCGGCGCCAAGGCGGTCATCGTCGAGCGTCAGGCCGGCGAGGGCGCGGCGCTGACGAGCTCGGTCAGCCAGCTCGTGCTTGGCGAGGGCGCCGAGGTGACCTGGCTGATCGTCCAGGAGCAGCCGGATACGGCGACACATCTGGCGCAGTTCAAGGCCCATATCGGGAAGGATGCCAAACTGACGCTGTTCGTCATGAACGCCGGCGGCAGGCTGGTGCGCCAGGAAATCATGGTCAAGACGACGGGCGAAGGCGCCGACTTCAAGCTGCGCGGCATCAATCTTCTGGCCGGCGACACTCATACCGACGTCACCATGGTGCTCGACCATGCCATGCCGCATACGACATCGACCGAAGTCATCCGCAATGTGGTGACCGGCAAGGCGCGGGGCGTGTTCCAGGGCCGCATCAATGTCCATCAATATGCGCAGAAGACCAACGCCAAGATGGCCTGCAACACGCTGCTTTTGTCGGACGATGGCGAGTTCTCGACCAAGCCGGAGCTCGAGATCTTTGCCGACGACGTCGTCTGCGGCCATGGCGCGACGGTCACCGAGATCGACCACGACCATTTGTTCTACCTGATGGCGCGCGGCGTCGACGAAAAGAGCGCGCGGGGGTTGCTCGTCAAGGCGTTCGTCGCCGAGGTGATCGAGGAACTGGATGACGAAACGATCGTCGAGGCGCTGGAAGCGCGGCTCGATGAGTGGTTCGTGACGCACGGCTAAATGTGATGGACCAGAAGATCGAAACCACCCCCTACGACGTCGAGACGATCCGCCGTGACTTTCCGATTCTGTCGCGCGAAGTCTATGGCAAGCCGCTCGTCTATCTCGACAACGGCGCCTCAGCGCAGAAGCCGCAGGTGGTGTTGGATACCATCGAGCACGCCTACAGCCAGGAATACGCCAACGTCCATCGCGGCCTGCATTTCCTCTCCAATGCCGCTACCGAGGCCTATGAGAAGGCGCGAGAAACGGTGCGCCGGTTCCTCAATGCGCCAAGCACCGACAACATCGTCTTCACCTCGAACACGACCTCGGCCATCAACACCGTTGCTTATGGCTATGGCATGCCCAATATCGGCGAGGGCGACGAGATCGTGCTGTCGATCATGGAGCATCATTCCAACATCGTGCCGTGGCATTTCATCCGCGAACGCCAGGGCGCCAAGCTCGTCTGGGTGCCGGTCGACGACCTCGGCGTCTTCCACATCGAGGAATTCGAAAAACGCCTGACCGACCGCACCAAGCTGGTCGCCATCACTCAGATGTCGAATGCGCTGGGTACGGTGACGCCAATCAAGGAGATTGTCCGGATCGCTCACGCCCGCGGCATTCCGGTGCTTGTCGACGGCAGCCAGAGCGCCGTGCACATGCCCATCGACGTGCAGGATCTCGATTGCGACTTCTTCGTCTTCACCGGCCACAAGGTCTACGGCCCTTCGGGCATCGGCGTGCTCTACGGCAAGAAGGATAGTCTCGCCGGAATGCGGCCCTTCATGGGCGGCGGCGAGATGATCGAGGAGGTGACGGAAGATATCGTCACCTACAACGACCCGCCGCATCGCTTCGAGGCCGGCACGCCGCCAATCGTCCAGGCGATCGGACTGGGTGCCGCGCTCGACTACATGGACTCTGTCGGCCGTGAGCGCATCGCGGCACACGAGGAAGACCTCAAGAATTATGCCCATGAGCGCCTGCGCGCCATCAATTCGCTGCGCATCTTCGGTGATGCGCCTGGCAAGGGCGCCATCATCTCCTTCGAACTCAGAGGTATTCATGCCCATGACGTCTCGATGGTGATAGACAGGCAAGGCGTGGCTGTCCGCGCGGGCACCCATTGCGCCCAGCCGCTGTTGAAACGCTTTGGCGTAACCTCCACATGCAGGGCATCGTTCGGCATGTATAATACCAGGGCCGAAGTCGACGCTTTGGCCGAGGCGCTTGAAAAAGCGCGCAAGTTTTTCGGGTGACGACCATGGAAGATGTGAGCACCACCACCACCGAGGCTACGCCGGAAACCGCCGGCAACAGCGTCGTTTCCGCCTCGGCCATCCCGGCCGATGAACTGGCGCGGCTGACCGATGACATCGTCTCGGCCCTGAAGACGGTCTATGACCCGGAAATCCCGGCCGACATCTACGAGCTCGGCCTCGTCTACAAGATCGACGTCGAGGACGACCGCTCGGTCAAGATCGACATGACGCTGACCGCGCCCGGCTGCCCGGTGGCCGGCGAAATGCCTGGCTGGGTGGAAAACGCTGTCGGCGCCGTCGAAGGCGTATCTGGCGTCGAAGTCAACATGACTTTCGATCCGCCCTGGACGCCCGACCGCATGTCGGAAGAGGCGCAGGTCGCGGTGGGCTGGTACTAGCACCGAGCCCAGTACACTTGCGCCTGTGGTAAAACTTCACCATTTTAGGTGAGGAATCATTCGGCAGGCCTTGAACCTGCATGGAATGGAGAAGGAAAAACATGGGACGCTTTGCCGTCATCACGATGACCGAAAAGGCCGCCGACCGGGTGCGCGAGATCGTCGCCACGCGCGACAACGCGCATGGCATTCGCCTCGGCATCAAGAAGGGCGGCTGCGCCGGCATGGAATACACGGTCGATCTGGTGACCGAGCCCAACGCCAAGGACGACCACATCGAGCGCGACGGCGCCCATGTCTATGTCGCGCCGGAAGCAGCACTTTTCCTGTTCGGCACCGAGATGGATTTCGAGCAGACGACGCTGCGCACCGGCTTCACCTTCCGCAACCCGAACCAGAGTTCGGCCTGTGGCTGCGGCGAATCTGTCGAGTTGAAGCCCGCCGATCTCAAGGCGCTGGCCGAGGCGCGCGCTTCGGCCTGAGCATTTCCTTCGCCCCGTAAACGGGGAGAAGAAAGCTAATCCACCCACATGCCGGTCCGCTTGTGCCAGTCGGCGATCGATTCCTCGGGATAGACGTCGAACACCTTGTCCTTCGGCCCGATATCGGGCTCGACCCAGTTCGCCTTGTATTTCAGCATCAGATGCACTTTTTCGGGCGGCTTCGGCAGGTCGCTGTCGATCGCCGAGGCGAAGGGATGCACCAGTTCTGGCCAGGTCGGGTCGTAGAGCCAGAGCGCTGACCCGCATTTGCGGCAAAAATTGCGCTCGCCGGTCGAGACCTCGCAGTTGGGATGCTCGTCGTCCTCGATCTCGGCGCGATAGACGCCAAGGTTTCTCTTGCCCCTGATGTTCAGCGTTTCGTAGTCGGCGCCGAGATTGATGGCGAAACCGCCGCCGCCCTGCTGCTTGCGGCAGATCGAGCAGTAGCACAGCATGAACGGCACGGGCGTGTGGCTTTCCACTTCGAAACGCACGGCGTTGCAGCGACAGGACCCCTTGAGCAGCACAGGCATGGCAAAATCTCCGACACGATAGCCTCAACCTGTCAGCATGATTTTGGTTGCGGCGATGACAAGGCCAAATGCCGGTGGCATGATCGCCGCATGGACAATGAACGCATCGCCGAACTGTTCGAAGGCCTCGGTCAGGTCAGCATCCGAAAACTGTTCGGCGGCAAGGGCATCTATTTCGACGGCGTCATCGTCGGCATTGTCCTGCGTGGCGAATTGCTGCTGAAGGCCGACGAGCAAAGCGCACCGGATTTCGAAGCCGCGGGCTGCCGGCGGTGGACCTACACCGGCACGCGCCATGGCAAGCTGGTGGCAATGCCCTACTGGAGCATTCCCGACAGCGCTTTTGACGATCCGGACGAAATGATGGTCTGGGCACGTCGCGCCTATGAGGCGGGGCGGCGCGCGGGGAAGTAGATTCCGGCAAGCGCGAGGCCGCCCCCTCATCCGGCCGCTTCGCGGCCACCTTCTCCCCGAGGGGAGAAGAGGTCGGCGTCGGCGCTGCAAGCTCCTCTCCCCTCGGGGAGAGGTCGGATTGCCCCGAATTGCTCTTTGCAATTCGGTTTTGGCAATCCGAGTGAGGGGGCCTTCGCCGCGTGAACTACAAAGCCTTGGCGATCTCAGCCGCCAGCCTTGCATTGTTCTCGACCAGCGCGATGTTGGTCTTCAGGCTGCGGCCGCCGGTGAGTTCGAGGATTTTTCCCAGCAGGAACGGTGTCACCGCCTTGCCGGTGACGTTGAGGGCTTCGGCCGCTTTCTGCGCGGCTTCGATGTAGCCCGCCATTTCTTCAGCGGGGATTTCGTGGTTTTCCGGCACCGGATTGGCAATCAGCAAGCCGCCGCCCAAACCCAGAGCTAGGCGCGTCTGATAGAAATGCGCGATGTCTTCCGGCTTGTGCAGGGTCAATGGCGCCCGGAACGGCGACTGCCGCGACCAGAAGGCCGGCATCGTCTCGCAGCCATGGCCGATAACGGGCACGCCGCGCGTCTCCAGCACTTCCAGCGTCTTTTCGATGTCGAGGATCGCCTTGGCGCCGGCCGAGACGACGATGACCGGCGTTCGCGCCAGTTCATCGAGGTCGGCCGAAATGTCGAAACTCTTTTCCGCGCCCTTGTGCACGCCGCCGATGCCGCCGGTGGCGAATACTTTTATCCCGACCATGTCAGCCGCGATCATGGTCGCGGCGACCGTGGTGCCCCCGGTGCGGCCTTGCGCGACGGCGAAGCCGAGATCGGCGCGCGACAACTTCATGGCGTCACCCGTCATCGCCAGCGATTCGCGCTCGCCGTCGGAGAGGCCGATCTTGATACGGCCGCCAATCACGGCGATCGTCGCCGGCACCGCGCCGCCGTCAGCGATGATCATTTCGACATTGGCCGCCATGGCGCCATTGTCGGGATAAGGCATGCCATGGGTGATGATGGTGCTTTCGAGCGCCACCACCGGGCGCCCGGCGGCCAGGGCTTGCGCCACCGGTGCATGGATATCGATGAAGGGGCGGGCGGTTTCTGGCGTCATCTCTGATCTCCAATCCGGAGTGCGGCGCATCCACTGCGCTCTATGAATTTGCCGGTCTCATGCCACTTCCCTGGCATCCGGCACAAGGGCCAGCGCCTCCGCGAAGCTCGCCGCGGTGAATTCGGGCACCGCGTTGGCGCTTTCGATGGTCAGCGTTGCCGCCGCGACGCCTTCGCGCAGGGCCTGGCGCAACGGCAGGCCGCGCAGCAGTGCCGCGACCGTCGCGCCCGCCAGTGCGTCGCCGGCGCCGGTGACATCGGCGACTTTTCTCGGAGCAGGCGGCAGGATCGAAAAGGCGCCCGTGCCGTCGAAACCCAGCACAGGGCCACTGCCTGCCGTGACCACGCCGCTGGCAAGGCCGCTGCACCGCAATCCGTCGATCATTTCCTGCTCGCCGGCACTTGCATTGACGCCGGCCAGCACAGCGGCCTCCCGTCGGTTCATGAAGAGTTGGGCCAGCCCGCCCAGCACCGGCATCAGCCGCGTCACCTTGGCCGGCGAAATCGCGATGGCGAAAACCGGTTTGCCGGCGGCGAGCGACAGCAACCCCTCCAGTGCGGCCGACGGCAGGTTGGCGTCGCACAGGATGGCATCCGCGGCGGCCACTTCCTGGCGTATCTTGGAACGTCTGATCTGCTTGGGAAAAGCCAGGTCGTACAGCGCCATGTCGGCAAAGCCGACGATCAATTCGCCCTCGCGGTCGATCAGCGCCGTGTAGCTCGGCGTGGTACGGTCGAGGAACACCGCCGAAAGATCGGCGATGCCTGCCTCGGCGATGGCCCGTGAAACCGTATCGGCTGACGCATCGCCGCCGCGCACCGAAAGCAGCGATGCGCAGAGGCCGCGCCGCACCATGCTGCGCAACGCATTGAAGACGCCACCGCCGACATCCTCGCGCATCGTGCCGGGATTGGAGGCGGCCGGCACATAGAGGCCGGACACCTGGCCACGCCGGTCGATATGGGCACCGCCCACGGCCAGTATCTTCGCGGATTCCACCATGGCGGCGATATGACCTTTGTTGTTGGGACCGCACAAGCGCTACAATGCGCGACAGAGCTTCGCATGCAGGACGGCGATTCGGCCGGACTTAGGATCGAGCCGTCTGGCCCAATGCGGAGCCTGTTCCTGCCCGGGCGGAGCCTGTTCCTGCCCGGGGGGATGTATCCCCTTGAAACATGTAAGGGCTCATGCTATATAATTCAGTATGAGCAACAAACTTCCTACCCTTCGCCAGTTCCAAGAGCGCTTCACGACCGAAGACGCCTGCCTCGAACACCTCATGGTGACACGGTACGGCGAACGTCACGAATGTGCCAAGTGCCATCGCGTGGCAAAATTCCACCGCGTGAAGGCTCGCCGCTGCTACGAGTGCGACTTCTGCGGTGCGCAGGTCTACCCGACCGCTGGCACGCCGTTTGAAGCCACGCGCACCTCCTTGCGCGACTGGTTTACCGTCATGTTCATGTTCTGCGCTTCCCGCAACGGCGTGTCCGCGAAGGAAGTCCAGCGCACCATCGGCGTGACCTATAAGACCGCTTGGCGCATGTGCAACCTCATTCGCCAGTATATGGGCTATGTCGATGGCGACAACACGCTTGGCGGCAAGGACGGCGGCATCGTAGAGGCTGACGAAATGTACTTCGGCGGCGTTGATAAGCGCGGCGAAGACGACAAGGCGATTATCTTTGGTGCCATCGAGCGCGGTGGCGATGTCGTCACGCAAGTCATTCCGAGCCGCAAGGCCCGCCACATCATGCCTGCCATTTTGAAGTGGGTTAAGCAGGGATCGCGCGTTGCGACTGACGAACTGCTTTCATACGGCGAATTGATGGAAAACGGCTACATGCACGGCACCGTCAATCACAGCGCTGGCGAGTACGTGAACGGGCAAGTCCACACCAACAACATCGAAGCTTTCTGGTCGCACGTCAGGCGTTCGATGAGCGGGACTTACGTTTCGGTTTCGAAGAAGTGGCTGCAGACCTACCTTTGGGAGTTCGAGTTTCGGCAGAACCTGCGGAAGCATCCCCACTTGATGCTTGACCTCTTGTTGCAATCGTTCCCGCGCCCGGAACGGTGAAGGGTGGCTTGGTTGCCATTGCCTTTAGGAGGCGGTCAAAGCGCTTGTTTTCAGTCAAAGCTGGTGTTGTCCTTGATTTCTTTAATCGTCGTTCCGCGAACGCGCCACAGGACGATACCACCAGCATAGCATACAACCGCCGCGATGACGAAACCCCATCGTATGCCGGACCAAAACCCAAGCGTTTCGGTTGCGACACCAGATGCCATAGAGAGGCTTTCTGTGACGTCAAAGGCATAGCCCAACAAGCCAGTGCCAATTGAGAACGCCACAGTGGCTAGCCCAGACAATGCGCCGATGCTGTGTAGGTCGCCATCGGTTACGGGGTACGCCTTCACGTTGCGCTTCCCATACAGGGTCGTGAAACTGCTACCTCTATTCGCAAAGGCTTTTGTCGGTTTACTCGGGGATGGTGGGACAGTGAGACCCTGCGCTGCTCCGCTGGAAGCAGCCTGGGTTTGTATCCCGGCACCGGACAAGGCCGAGCCGCCCCTATTTTGTGTCGGCGCTGACATTTGAGGCTGCTTCGAATTCCGCGATGCGGTGCCCAAGAACATTTTGAAGTATCTTGGACAATTCCCACGCCTGATAGGGCGTCATAGCCACAGCGCCACGAAAATTGATCGGGCTTTCCGGAGTGCGATTTTCGCCGAATGCGATCCGCACCAAATCCCCGTGACCACTGACGATAAACCTGTTCGCGGTTACCGTTGGCACGATATAGGTGGAGTCCATCAAGTCGTCCGGTGCTACTAGAGCGTCGGATGCTCAGGTTGAATCGCGAGGGATTCCGATGATGTCGGGTTTGTGATTCACTTCCGTATGGAGGTGATTTGCCATGCCCAAGCCCTATTCGCTCGATTTGCGTGAACGTGTGGT
>NZ_JAPYKP010000074.1:0-26702 GCF_037179725.1 Mesorhizobium sp. Cs1321R2N1
GGCCGCGTCGGTATCTCCATCAGCAGGCCGCCGACGCCCATGCCGGCGATGTCGCGCGCGGTGACATCGAGGCCGGCAATTAACCGGTCGAGCACCCAGTCGAAGCCGTTTTCCTTGGGGCTGCGCGCGCAGCCAGGCGCGCCGATGACGCGCTTGCCGCCGACTGTGCCGAGCACCAGCAGATTGCCGGGATCGACAGGCATGCCCGCGCGGACAACAATCCCCCCGGCCCTCTCGATCGCCGCCGGAACGACGTCGGCGAAGTCGCTCATGGCTGAAGCCCCGAAGATCACCACCATGTCGTTGTCGCGCGCAAGCGCGATGGCGGCCTCGGCGACAGGGCCGATCTCATGCGGCGTGCGGCGCTCCGCTGTCAGCCTGCCGCCCGAGCGCGCCAGCCGGGCTTCGGTGACGCGCAACGTCTTGTCGAGCACAGTTGGTTTGGTGCCCGGCAGCACCGTCTGGATGACACCGACACGCACCGGCTGATAGGCGTTGACGGCAAAAATTTCGACGCCGGCGCAGATTTTCACCACGGCGTCGACCAACGCGGAAGAGACCGCGAAGGGAATGATCTTCACCGTCGCGACCATCTGGCCCTTTTCGACCGGCGCGTGCCGGGCCAGCGTGGCGATGGTGATGGTGGGATCGACGGCATTGATGGCGTCGATGACAGCGGCGTTGACCGTGAAGATACCAGCCGCCTTGGCGTGGAGATTGACGCGACCTGTGGCGGCGGGCTTCGCCTCGATGCCGCCAAAGGTCATGCTCTGCGCAATTCTTTGAGCCGCGGCGTCCTCGCCGAGATCGTCAGGAGCCAGCACGGCCGCGACAACCTGCAGGATACCCGCCCCTTTGAGTATGGAGACATCTTCGGCGCTCAGCCTGTGCGCCTTGCGAAACCGTTTTTCGCCGGCGGTGGTGGCATGCGCCAGCACCGCCCCCTCGGCGGCCTCGATCGGTATCGGACCAAATTTCACGCCGCCGCGCCCTTCACATCGAGACCGCGCGAGCGGAAGGCAAGGATGGTCTGCGCGAGAATGGCGACGGCAATCTCGGCGGGGGTTGCCGCCCCGATATCCAGCCCGATCGGCGCGTGGATACGCGCGATCTGGTCGGCACTCGCGCCCAACGCCAGCAGGCGCTCGACGCGCTTGGCATGCGTCTTGCGGCTGCCGAGGGCCCCGACATAGAAGCAGTTGGCGTCGAGTGCCGCCTTCAGCGCGAAATCATCGATCTTCGGGTCATGGGTGACAGCGGCGAGCGCGGTGTAACTGTCGAGCGGCTGGCGCTCCAGCACATCCTGCGGCCAGTCGGCATGCAAGGCGACGTCGGGAAACCGGTCCGATGTGGCGAAGGCGGTGCGCGGATCGATGATCTCCAGGGGATAGCCAGCGATCCGGGCCATCGGCGCGAGCGCCTGGCTGATATGGACGGCGCCGATCACCACCATGCGCGGCTGCGGCAGATGCGCATTGAGAAAAAATGTCCGACCTTCCGCCTCGACGGAGCCGGAATTGCCGGATCGAAACGCCTTGGCGATCGCCGCTCCGAGATCGCCAGCGACCTGATCGCCCTCCCGCACGATACGATCGCGACCATCACCGAGATCGGTGACGAGGATCGCCGCGCGGCGGGCGCGTCGTTCGGCATTGAGCGTCTTCAGCGCGTAGGGATCCATCCGAGGTCAGCCCAATCGCTCAACATAAACCTTGATACGGCCGCCACAGGACAGGCCCACCTGCCAGGCCGTCTCATCGGCGACACCGAACTCCAGCATCCTGGCCTTGCCGGAGCCGATGACGTCGACCGCCTCGGTCACGACGGCGCCCTCGACGCACCCACCCGAAACGGACCCGTGGAAATTGCCACTGGCATCGATGACAAGGTGGCTGCCGACCGGGCGTGGCGCCGAACCCCAGGTCTCGACCACGGTCGCGATTGCCACATCCTTGCCGTCCTTCATCCAGGTTTCCGCGATGATCAGCGGGTCGCGGACCTCATCGAGATAAATGCTGTCGCTCATCGTTGCTTCTCTCAGGGTCTGTTTTTCCAGGGAACCAGGAAACATATGGCTATGCGGCGTGCCTCGCGCCAGCACCCATCCACCGCCGCGGATCGACCGAAAGCGCCGATTTCTTGTCGAGCGAGGCGCAGAGATCGGCGAGCGCTTCGAGATTGTGCACCGAGCGGAATTCGTCGACATGCGGCAGCATCGCCTTGACGCCTCGGGCGCGCGCCTGAAAACCATCGAAGCGCAACAACGGATTGAGCCATATCAGCCGCCGGCAGGATTTGTGCAGCCGCTCCATCTCTTCCGACAAGCCCATGACGTCGTCGCGCTCCAGCCCGTCGGTGATCAAAAGCACCACCGCGCCCTGTGCCAGCACGCGCCGCGACCATACAAGGTTGAACTCGGCCAGCGTATCGCCGATGCGCGTGCCGCCCGACCAGTCCTTGACCGCCGCCGAGCAATCGGCAAGGGCGGCATCGGGATCGCGGTGGCGCATCTGCCGAGTCAAATTGGTCAGCCGCGTGCCAAAGACGAAAGTGTGCACGCGCCGGCGCTTTTCCGTCAGCGCATGCAGGAAATGCAGGAAGATGCGCGTGTACTGGCTCATCGACCCGGAAATATCGGCCAGTACCACCAGCGGCGGGTGGGTTTCGCGGACCGAGCGGAATTTCGGCAGGATCAATTCACCGCCGGTGCGCGCCGCCGAGCGCATCATGGCGCGTGGATCGATGCGGCGGCCGTGTGCATCGGCCTTGAAGCGCCTGGTCCGCACCATGTCGAAAGGCAATCGCAGCTCGGCGATAGCCTTCCTGGCGTCCGCCATCTCGGCGGCGTTCATCTGCGCGAAATCCTTGCCCCGCAACACCTCGTTGCCGGAAAAGGTGAAGCGGGCGTCGACTTCGATCTCAGGAACTTCCTGCGGTGATTGCTTTTTCTGGTGGCCCTCGAACATCGCCTGGCTGACGCGGTTTTCGGCCGCGCGCGGCTTCTGCTTCTGCCTGACGTCAGGCGCTACCGGCGAAAACATCGCCAGCAGCTTCTCGATCAGTTCGCGCGATTTCCAGAACAGCCTGAAGGCTTCGTCGAAGGTCGGGTGATCCTCGTGCCTGGACACCAGAACGGCGTGCAGCGTCCAGTAAAAATCATCGCGCGAGCCGATGCCGGCGACGAGCACCGCCTCGATCGCGTCCTTGACCGAGGCCGGCCCGACCCGCATGCCGGCCTTGCGCAAGGTGCGGGCGAAATAGACGATGTTGTCGGCGATCCGCCCGTCCTCGGTCGCCTCTCTGGGGTCGGGACGCGAAGCCTTCATTCCCCCTACTCCGCCGCCGCGAGCTCGGCCTTGACCTCGTCGAGGATGCGCCGGCCCTCACCCGCACCGATGCGGGCAATGTCGTCCTGGTATTTCAGCAGCACGCCGATCGTGTCGGACACGGTCTCCGGATCGAGCGCCACCTTGTCGAGTTCGGTCAGCGCACCGGCCCAGTCGATGGTTTCGGCGACGCCAGGTACCTTGAACAGTTCGATCTGGCGCAGCTTCTGGATGAAGGAGACCACTTCGGCCGAAAGCCGCTGGTTGGCCCGAGGCACCTTGCGGCGCACGATCTCCAGCTCGCGTTCCGCATTGGGATAGTCGACCCAGTGATAGAGGCAGCGCCGCTTCAGCGCGTCGTGGATCTCGCGCGTGCGATTGGTGGTGATGAGGACGATCGGCGGCTCTTCCGCCTTGATCGTGCCGAGTTCAGGCACCGTCACCTGGAAGTCGGAGAGGATTTCGAGCAGGAAGGCTTCGAACGCTTCGTCGGTGCGGTCGAGCTCGTCGATCAGGAAGACCGGGGCCGCGCCCGTCTTGCCGGTCAGTGCATCGAGCACCGGCCGGCGGATCAAGTATTTTTCGGAGAAGACGTTCCGCTCCATGGCGGAGCGCTCGACCTTGCCGGCAGCCTCCTCCATGCGGATTTCTATCATCTGCGCGGCGTAATTCCATTCATAGACGGCCGAGGAGACGTCCAGCCCCTCATAGCACTGCAGTCGGATCAGTCGGCGGCCAAGCGCCTCGGCCAACACCTTGGCGATCTCGGTCTTGCCGACGCCGGCCTCGCCCTCGAGGAAAAGCGGTCGTTTCATGCGCAGAGACAGGAATAGCACCGTTGCCAGCGACCGGTCCGCGACATAGTCCGCGCCGGTCAGGAGATCGAGCGTCTCGTCGATCGTCCGCGGCACGGGGCGCGGTTTCAAGTCGCTCATTCTTTCTCCGTGGGTGCGGCCGCCCCACTTTCCAGGACGTGGTAGCCGCGCGCGTGGTAGATCAGCGGCCGCAAATTATCGCCCATGCGAAGGCCTGTCACCTTGCCAAAAAGCACACGATGGGTGGCGAGGTCCTTGGTGTCGATCAACTCGCAATCGAAAACGGCGAGCGCACCCTTCAGCGTCGGCGCGCCGGTGGAAATCACGTCCCATTCGCCAAGCGCGAAACGCTCTTCGACCGGCAACCCAGTCATACCCGAGAATCCAATCGACAGCGGCTCCTGGTGCGAAGCCAGCGTGTTCAAGGCAAACCTGCCGTTCTTCACGAACGGCTCGTTTTTGGGGTTTTCACGGTTGAGGCAGACCAGGATGGTCGGCGGCGTGTCCGACACGGAACAAGCCGCGATCACCGTCGCGCCACGCTTGCCGGCGGGTCCGTCGGTGGTCACCACATGGACGTGACCGGCAAAATGGCTCATCGCGTCGCGATAGGCCTGCGGTCCAATATCGTTTATCTTCAGCACTGGAGATTTCCACAGCCAAAACCTGAACTGTTATATATGGCCAGACATCACATGCCACAAGCGAAGTGCTTGGCCCATATCCGGAATTCGCGTGTTGCACCAAGGCCGGACAGCCTTTAGGTCTTGGCGGGAATTGGCGCCCGCGCGCGGGCTTGGAGGGACGGTTCGGCAGGATGCGATCCGGGGGAACGATATCCATCGCACTGGCCTGGCTGTTGCTGACCGGCGCCGCCGGCGCCCAGACGCTCACGGTCGGCGTCGCCGCGCCCCTGTCGGGACCATCGGCCATCCTCGGCAAGCAGATCGAGGCCGGCGCCCGGCTGGCGGCAGAGGCGAACGGCATCCAGTTCAAGACCGTGGATGACGCCTGCACCGGCAACGGCGGCGCCGCGGCGGCCAGCGAGTTCGTGGCAGCCAAGGTCAATGTCGTGATCGGCTTCCTCTGCACGGAGGCTATCGAAGCGGCGATGCCTGTCCTGAAGGACGCCAACATCCCGGTCATCACCATCGGCGTGCGAACCGAAAGCCTGACCGACCGCCGCGCCAAGACCGGCTGGCCGGTATATCGCTTGGGACCACGCGGCGACGATGAGCGCAACGCTGTCGCCTCTAACCTCACCCGGCTGTGGCGTGACGAACTGTTCGCCATCATCGATGACGGCACCATCTATGGCCGCGAGATCGCCGAGACGTTTCGCGCGGCGGCCGAGCAGGCAGCGCTGAAACCGGTCTTCGTCGACACGTTCCGGCCGCAGCTCGACAACCAGATCGGCCTGGTGGGGCGGCTGAAAAAGGCCGGCGCCACGCATGTTTTTGCCGGCGGCGACGGCGACGACATCGCCATCATGGGGCGCGATGCCGCCCAGCTCCAGACGGGCATCGTCCTCGCCGGCGGCGAAAACCTGCGCACGCCGCCCGGCGACGTGCCTTATGCAACGGGCACGCTGATGATCGCGCCGCCCGAATGGGCCGATGTCGCGGACCCTAAAGTGCTGGAGAGCTTCTCCGCGCAAAAGATCGTGCCGGATGGCTACACCTTGCCGGCCTATGCGGCGGTCGAGATCGCCAAGGCGGCGACGGCGGACGCCGCAAAGTCCGGCAAACCACTGACCGATGCGCTCACCGGGCATGATTTCACCACGGCGATCGGACCAGTCCGCTTCGACGCCAAGGGCGACCTCAACCAGAGCCCCTACCGTGTCTTCCGCTTCGACGGCACCCGCTTCGTGCCCTTGGAAAACAACTGATGTTCCGCACCGGTCCGCGCAACCTCATATCAGACGTTGCCGGCCTGCGCGTCGGCAATGCTTCCGATGCCAGGCTTAAGTCCGGCGTCACGACCGTCCTTTGCGACGAGCCGGCGGTGGCGGGTGTGCAAATCCTTGGCGGCGCGCCTGGGACCCGCGAGACGGATCTGCTGGAACCGCACAATTCCATGGAGACAATCCATGCGGTCGTGCTGTCGGGCGGCTCGGCTTTCGGCCTCGATGCTGCATCGGGCGTGCAGGCCGCGCTGCGCGAACGCGGCATCGGCTTCGAGGTGGGCGGCTTCCGGGTGCCGATCGTTCCGGCGGCGATCCTGTTCGACCTGCGAAATGGCGGCGACAAGGACTGGGGCCGCTATCCGCCCTATCGCGACCTCGGCTACGAGTCGGTACAGGCAGCCGCCGTCGATTTCCAACTTGGCACGGCCGGCGCCGGTACCGGTGCACTGACGTCGGGGCTGAAGGGTGGCCTGGGTTCCGCCTCGACGTTGCTGGACAATGGCGTCACCATCGGCGCGCTGGCCGCCGTCAACCCAACCGGATCGGTCACCGTCGGCCGCACCCGCCATTTCTGGGCGGCGCCCTTCGAAATCGGCGATGAATTCGGCGGGCTCGGTTTTCCCTCGCCCATGCCCGACGACGCAAAGCGGATCTTGCTGAAGTACCGCGACAAGGATCACGGGCGGCAGATGGAAAGCGGCGGCAACACGACCATCGCCATCATCGCGACAGACGCGGTCCTCACCAAGGCCGCCGCGAAACGCCTGGCGATTTCGGCGCATGACGGCTTCGTGCGCGCCATCTGGCCGACGCACACGCCGGCCGACGGGGACCTGGTGTTCGCGCTGGCCACCGGCAGGAGCGGGGTCGAACTGACCGCCGACGCAGCGGTCGACCTCTATGCCGCGGCAGGCGCCACCATGGCGCGCGCCATCAGCCGTGGTGTGTTTGCCGCGACGCCAGCGGGCAACGATCTGTTTCCTGTCTGGTCGTCGCGCCTGGGCTAAAGCCTTCGATCAAACCGGATCGGATTTTTCTTCCTCGAACGTCACCGCGACATCCGAATTCGCGGACAACCACACCTTCTTGCCATCGACCTCGGCAACCAGGGCCAGGGAAATATAATGGTGATGGCCCTTGTGAGCGCCCTCGCCGCTGTCGGCCTTGGTCAGCTTGATGCGCTGGCCATCGACCTTGTCGACGGTGCCGATATGCACGCCATCGGCGCCGAGGACTTCCATGTGCTCACGAATTTTGCTGGTGTCGGTCATGTCAGGTTCTCCATTGGGGTGGTTGCCATTGGGATTGCCGACAATAACAAATGACGAGCGGATTGGATGCATCGGCTTTGGCCCGCACGGCGTTTTGATTGGGCGGTCAACCGCGTCCAATCTCCAGGTCCCTGCGCTCGCCTTCACTCGCCTGTGGAATCCGGCACTATTTCCGCTCGACCAGCCTCTGCAGCAACGTTGAGCATTTTGCCCGCCTCTGTTAGGACGCGACCAACGCAACGCGAAGCTGGAAATCGATCCATATGATCCCTCGCTACTCCCGGCCGGAAATGGTCGCCATCTGGTCGCCCGAAACCCGGTTTCGCATCTGGTTCGAAATCGAGGCCCATGCCTGCGACGCGCTGGCCGAACTGGGCGTCATCCCCAAGGAAGCGGCCAAAACCATCTGGGAAAAGGGAAGCGCGGCGGAATTCAACGCCGAGAAGATCGACGCCATCGAGCGCGTCACCAAGCATGATGTCATCGCCTTTCTCACCCATCTTGCCGAATTCGTCGGGCCCGACGCGCGCTTCATCCATCAGGGCATGACGTCCTCGGACGTGCTCGACACCTGCTTTGCGGTGCAACTCACCCGTGCCAGCGACATCCTGCTGGCCGACATCGATACGTTGCTTGCCGCGCTCAAGCGTCGCGCCTTCGAGCACAAGGACACCGTCACCATCGGCCGCAGCCACGGCATCCATGCCGAGCCGACCACCTTCGGCATCAAGCTGGCGCAGGCCTACGCCGAATTTTCGCGCTGCCGCGATCGGCTGGTGCACGCGCGCGAAGACATTGCCACCTGTGCGATTTCAGGGGCGGTCGGCACCTTCGCCAACATCGAGCCCTATGTCGAGGAACATGTGGCCCAAAAGCTCGGGCTGAAGCCGGAGCCGGTGTCGACGCAAGTGATCCCGCGCGACCGCCACGCCATGTTCTTCGCCACGCTCGGCGTCATCGCCTCGTCCATCGAGCGGCTGGCGATCGAGGTGCGGCATCTGCAACGCACCGAAGTGCTGGAAGCGGAAGAGTATTTTTCGCCGGGCCAGAAAGGCTCGTCGGCGATGCCGCACAAGCGCAATCCGGTGCTGACCGAAAACCTGACCGGCCTTGCCCGCATGGTGCGCTCCATGGCGTTGCCGGCGATGGAGAACGTGGCGCTCTGGCACGAACGCGACATCTCGCACTCCTCGGTCGAGCGCATGATCGGCCCGGACGCCACGGTGACGCTCGATTTCGCGCTGTCACGCCTGACCAGCGTCATCGACAAGCTTGTCGTCTATCCCGAGAACATGCTGAACAACATGAACAAGTTCCGCGGCCTGGTGCATTCCCAGCGCGTGATGCTGGCGCTGACGCAGGCCGGCCTGTCACGCGAGGACTCCTACCGGCTGGTGCAACGCAACGCCATGAAAGTATGGGAACAAGGCGCTGATTTCCTTGAGGAACTTCTGGCCGACAAGGAAGTGACCGCAGCGCTGCCGGAGGCTCAAATCCGCGAGAAATTCGACCTGGGCTACCACACCAAGCACGTCGACACGATTTTCAAGCGGGTGTTTGGAGAGGCGTGAAGCGGATCTGGTGAAACGCAGCCGCCAAGCTGGAACACCCCTCATCCATCTTGGCGCTACGCGCCAATCCACCTTCTCCCACAAGACGAGAAGGGAAGGTGTGCAGCGTCGGCGCCAAACGTGGACACCTGCGACTAGCCGAGGCCTAAGTGCAGCGTTTTGCCTTCTCCCCTTGTGGAGAAGGTGGCCGAGCGAAGCTCGGTCGGATGAGGGGTGCTCCAGCTTGGGCGGAAACTTCCGACTTCAAGCCCTCCCCGGCACGGTCCTGATCACCGTGCCCCAGGGGTCCTCACGGGTCGTTTCGCTGCTCACATTGTCCGACCGCATCTCGACCCAGGCAAGGCCGGAGCGGGACGGGTCGCGGCGGCCGGCGCCGGCGCTCTGCCAGGCATTGGCGCCGATGTGGTGGTGGTAGTGGCCTGAAGACAGGAACACCGCCTGGCCACCATATTTGGCCACCGTGTCGAACCCGAATTCCCGGTTCCACCAGGCTTCCGCCTCTTCCGGCCTGCCGACGCGCAGGTGGACATGGCCGACAATGCTGTTTTCCGGCGCGCCCTGCCAGCCCGCATCGCCGGCCGGCACTTCGGCAACGACAGAAGGAATGTTCATCCGCTCGGTCGCCATGGCGATCCTGTCGCCATTCCATTTCCAATCCTGCGGGCAGCGGTCGGCATAGATCTCGATGCCGTTGCCCTCGGGATCGGTCAGGTACAGCGCTTCGCTGACCAGATGGTCCGAAGCGCCCTCGATGGCGATCTTGTCTGCGATGGCGTGGTTGATCCAGCGGCCGAGATCGGCGCGGCTGGGCAAGAGGAATGCCGTATGGAAGAGGCCGGCACTGCGCGGATCGTCCGGCTTGGCGGATACGTCCGGTTCAAGCACCAGCAGCGGACGGTCGGCTGCGCCCAGGGTGATCGCGCCATCGGCACGGCTCAGTTCCTGCAGGCCGACAACCCGGCGATAATAGGCCGCGAGGCTTTCGGCATCACGCGCCTTCAGCCCGACCCGGGCGACGCTCACCGGCGTGGTGGCGGCAAATGGCAGTTCGCTCATCATTGTCTCCGTTGCGGCGACGCTTCGCGAAGTTCCCAAAGCCAGGAGCCCTGCGCCGCCGATCATTGTTCGTCGTGTCAGCGCCAAAATCCCGGTCCCTCCACGGCTGTTTCTTTCCCGACAGAGATCGTCGATCGCCATCGTTCACACAAGGCCGCAAAAAGCGAACATGGTGTTCACCATTGCGAGCGTGAGCGCATCCATCAACGGTTGCATCGGACAGTCGCGCTCGCTATCTCAGCGCCATGAAAGTCAAGGACGCAGATATTCTGATCATTCCCGGATATACCAATTCCGGACCCGAGCATTGGCAGACCCGGTGGCAATCGAAGCTGTCGACGGCGCGTCGCGTGGAACAGGCGGAGTGGTCTAAGCCGGTGCGCGAGGACTGGACGGCGAGCGTGGCCAAAGCGGTCAACGAGGCGCAGAGACCTGTCGTTCTCGTCGCTCACTCACTGGGAGTGGCCGCGGCCGTACAGGCCATTCCGCAATTCCGGAAGCCGGTCGCCGGCGCCTTCTTCGTGGCACCGCCCGACGTCGCCAACCCCAAGATCAAGCCAAGGCATCTGATGACCTTCGGCCCCTATCCGCGCGAGCCGCTGCCGTTTCCATCCATCTTGATCGCCAGCCGCAACGATCCCTTTTGTCCCTTCGATGTCGCCGAGGACATCGCCGGCGCCTGGGGCTCGCTGTTCATCGACGCCGGCGAGACCGGTCATCTCAGCGAGGATTCAGGCTTCGGCCCCTGGCCAGAGGGCTCGATGACTTTTGCCAAATTTCTGACGGACCTTTGACATCTCTGCCAAGGACTGTCTTCAAGCCGCTTCAAATCAAAATTCAGGCTTGAATAAACAATAATTTAAGATGGCTCGCCTTAACTCGTCCGATACGGCGAAATCTGTTCCTCAAGAATATTGCGCGGACTGAATCGACGGTAGTTCGCCTGAAGACAAAGGCCAGTGGCTTGCGGAAGGATGCTTCACTCGAATTCTTGAGAGGTGTCGCGGCCTTTGTTGTTTTGAGTGGGCATTGCTTGGCTGCTTTTGCCCCTTCGATGAATGGCGCCGGAAACATGGCCGCGCAATCGCTGAGAATCAGTCCGGTTTTCGTCGCGTTCAACGGCGTCTCCGCCGTCTACCTGTTTTTCGTTCTGTCTTCCTATGTGCTGGTGAAGCGCTATTTTCAGACCCGAAAAGCAGAAGATCTGCTGCTGGGTGCGGTCAAGCGCCTGCCACGGCTGGCTGGACCGGTGCTTGTGACGGTCCTGACGTCCTGCCTTGTCTTCAAGCTCGATCTGTATTTCTTCGAGGATGCGGCCGCCGTGACGCGATCTGAGTGGCTGAGCACATTCGGCAACGCTTCAAGGACGCTTTCGCGCGAGACCGCGAGTTTCGCCGCTCCTGCAAGGTACCTGGCGGACATTCATTTTCGGCGATCAATATTATGACAGCAGCTTGTGGACCATGGTGGTCGAGTTCTGGGGGAGCATGCTGATCTTCGCCCTTGCGCCGATCATCTTTTTCCTTCAGGCCCGCTCGGCGCTGCTGCCCTGGTTCGGCGTGGCAATAGGCGTGTTCTTGTCGTTGCAAGTCAGTTTCTATTTTTGCGCCTTTCCGGCCGGCCTTGTGCTCTATCCTCTTCTGGCCATGGAATTTCGCCCTAATCCATGGGCGAGAGGTGCGATGGTGGCGGGCTCCCTTCTGTTGCTGGGTTATGCTGGGAGTGCCGTGGGGGTATACCGCCCGTTCGCCATACTTGAGATTGCGGTTTCCGATGCAGGCTTGCGGCAAGCCTGCGTCGCCATCCCGGCAAGCATCATGTTGGTCTATGCCACGCTCAGTGTGGAGAACCCGCCGTCATGGTTATCGCGCAAGGCGGCACGTTTTCTGGGCGATCTGTCCTTCCCGCTTTACCTCGTGCACGTGCCGATCATCTGTTCACTCGGGTCATGGGTCGTCCTGGCCAGCGGCTCCACCGCGCTCGCGGCCGCTGCCGCCATACTGGGTTCAGTCCTCACGGCGTTGCCGCTGATGGCCTTCAACAATTGGTGGGTCCAGGCGCTCGGCGCTCTGTTCAACAAATTCAGACGCAGCGGCCCAGTCGCAGGGCGCCCGCGGCAGCGACTGCTTGACCACGCCTCTTGCGACTGCTGTCCGCCGGTTCGGATTCAGGATCCGATCGAGTCCCGCATGCCCTTGAGCAGCGTCTTGGCTCCCAGCGAAATCAGCGCGTGTTCGGATCCGGTGGCCAGCAGGCGGTAGCCCATCGATACGACGCGGCCGGCGATCGCCGGTTCGACGACGTAGATCGCCGCATGCTTGCCGGCCTTGCGGGTGCGCTCGGCAACCGAGGCCACTGTCTCCATCATGCTTTCCAGCGTGGAGTTGACGGCGGCGCCGTTGGTCCAGGCGATCGAGAAATCGGATGGTCCGAGGAAAATGCCGTCGATGCCCGGCGTGTCGAGGATGCCGTCGAGCGCATCGAGCGCGGCGCGAGTCTCGACCATCGCAAAAGCCATGGTGCGCTGATTGGTATCGCGCAGCCATTCGGCATAGTCGCCCTTGCCATGGCGGGGGAAGGCATAGGTCGGCCCCCACGAGCGTTCGCCGAGCGGGGGATATTTCATGGCCGCGGCGAACAGCTTTGCATCGGCCACCGAGTTGACCATCGGCGCAATGACCGCGTCGGCGCCAAAATCGAGGGCACGGCTGGCCATGTCGAAACGGCCAACGGGTATGCGCACCAGCGCCGGCTTGCCCAGGGCCAGCACCGGTGCCAGGCCGCGCAGGACGCTGTCGTCGTGATGGCCGCCATGCTGCATGTCGAGTGTGACAGCATCGAAGTCCTGCCTGGCCAGGATCTCCACGGTCAGGGCGTCCGGCACGCCCGACCAGGCGGTGACCAGCGTTTCATCGGCGGCGAGACGGGACTTCAGGGACATCTAATCTCTTTCCTTGTTAGCGTCGGCAGTTTCAGCCGGAAACCGCCGCAAGGCAAAGAAAAACCGCCCGGATCGGCCGGGCGGTCGATTGGTCCAGTAAGAGGCCGGATCAGGTGTTCCTGATCTGCTCGATCGCCTGCGCCATCAGTTCATCCATGGTACGGCGGATCTGGTGATCGGACTGCTCGACGCCCGCTGCGTCGAAATCCTTGCGGATCTTGCGGAACACGTCATGGTCGCCGGCTTCCTCGATGTCGGAAACAACGACCTCCTTGGCGTAGGCGTCGGCGGCAGCTCCAGATTTTCCGAGCTTTTCGGCGGCCCACAGACCAAGCGCCTTGTTGCGCCGCGCCGAAGCCTTGAACCGAAGCTCCTCGTCGAATGCAAATTTGCGCTCGAAGCCCTCTTCGCGGTCTTTCATGCTGCTCATGGCGTCCCTCCGGGTCAAATCCGATTCGTTGGCAGGTGAATATGTGTGTTGCCGAAGCACAAACCAAAAGGTCGCGGGCCGGTCAATATGCTTCGTCATATGCTGCGCTGCGGCATTTCAGTCCCGAAAGCGGTTGATTGGAAGGATTTGCCGATTGAGCAAACGGTGTGATTGGGATAGACCCGGCATTGAACGTCACCGTCGCCGCATTAATTCAGGCGGACGGACAGGAAGTGGTCGCTTACCGCCTGCCCGCAAATCCAGAGAAAAATTCAAATGAAAAATCGCCGCCGCATTTATGAAGGCAAGGCCAAGATCCTCTATGAGGGACCCGAGCCGGGCACCCTGATCCAGTTCTTCAAGGACGACGCAACCGCGTTCAACAAGAAGAAACACGAGGTCATCGACGGCAAGGGCGTGCTCAACAACCGCATTTCCGAATACATATTCAATCATTTGAACCGCATGGGCATTCCGACCCACTTCATCCGCCGGCTCAACATGCGCGAGCAGCTGATCAAGGAAGTCGAGATCATCCCGCTCGAAGTGGTGGTGCGCAATGTCGCCGCCGGTTCGCTGTCCAAGCGCCTCGGCATCGAGGAAGGCACCGTTTTGCCGCGCTCGATCATCGAATTCTACTACAAGGCCGACGCGCTCGACGATCCGATGGTTTCGGAAGAGCACATCACGGCGTTCGGCTGGGCAAGCCCACAGGAGATCGACGACGTCATGGCCCTCGCCATCCGCGTCAACGATTTCCTCTCCGGCCTGTTCATGGGCGTCGGCATCCAGCTGGTCGACTTCAAGATCGAGTGCGGCCGCCTGTTCGAGGGCGACATGATGCGCATCGTCGTGGCCGACGAGATTTCGCCAGACTCCTGCCGCCTGTGGGACGTGGCAACGCAGGACAAGCTCGACAAGGACCGTTTCCGCCGCGACATGGGCGGCCTCGTGGAGGCCTATCAGGAAGTCGCCCGCCGCCTCGGCATCATGAACGAGAACGAGCCGCCGCGTCCCACAGGTCCGGTGCTTGTCGCCTCGACCGACGGTCTCAAAGGCAAGCCGCACTGATTGCGGCTTGCGCCCCAACATTCAGAACAGGAGCATGTCCAGCGTGATCAAGGCCCGCATTACCGTCACCCTCAAGAACGGCGTTCTGGACCCGCAAGGCAAGGCAATCGAACACGCACTGTCAGGGCTGGGCTTCGATGGCGTCGGCGCGGTGCGGCAAGGCAAGGTGTTCGACGTCGAACTGGCGGAAAGCGACAAGTCCAAGGCCGAAGCCGACCTCAAGGCCATGTGCGACAAGCTGCTGGCGAATACGGTGATCGAGAATTATAGTGTGACGCTCACCTGAGGTTGTGTCGGAGGCAGTATGCCGGAAGTCACGAATGAGTTGATGTTCGAGCTGCTGAAATGCGTGCATCACGAAATTGGTGAACTTCGTCAGGATGTGACGAAACGGGAATTGAGTGTTATGCGGGGTCATGTGGTGGCAACGCAAAGTGACATCTATGGCATTCTCGCCCGCCAGGATGATCGATTTGAACGCATAGAACGCCGTCTCGACCCGCGCGAACTTGCCGAAGCTCAGAGGCCTTACGAACCAAAATGAAATCAGCTGTCGTCCTCCTGCCTGGCCTCAATCGCGACCGCGACATGATTGCGGCGCTGACCAAGATTTCTGGACAGGCGCCGGCAACCGTCTGGCAGACCGAGACAGAAATCCCCGATGTCGACTTGATCGCCATCCCCGGCGGCTTCTCCTTCGGCGACTATCTGCGCTGCGGCGCCATCGCCGCGCGCATGCCGGTGATGCGGGCGGTCGCCGAAAAGGCCGCCAAGGGCGTCATGGTCATCGGCGTCTGCAACGGTTTCCAGATCCTGGTCGAGGCGGGACTGCTGCCCGGTGCGCTCATGCGCAACACCTCGCTGAAATTCGTCTGCCGGCAGGTCAAGCTCGAGATCGCCAACGCCAACACCATGTTCACCCGCCGCTACCAGCCGGGCCAGCTCATCCGCTCGCCGGTGGCGCATCATGACGGCAATTACTTTGCCGACGCCGACACGCTTGCCCGTCTCGAAGGCGAAGGCCAGGTGGTGTTCCGCTATGCCGAAGGCACCAATCCGAACGGCTCGATCAACGACATTGCCGGCATCGTCAATGAACAAGGCAATGTGCTTGGCCTGATGCCGCATCCCGAGAACCTGATAGAAGCAGCGCATGGCGGCAATGACGGAAGGGCGCTGTTCGAAGGCGCCCTGGGCATTGCCGCTTGAAGTTTACAACCGCAACCTTAAGAATTGCGGTAATTCAAAATCATAGCGTGAGGGAGAGACGGTCATGAAGCTCTATTCGCGGCCGTTGTCGCCCTACTCTTCGATCGTGCGGGCACTGGCCTATATCAAGGACGTGCCGCTCAAGATCATCGCGCCGCCACCGGGTTTTCCGATCCCCGAAGAGTTTCGCGCCATCTCGCCGATGAACCGGATTCCGGTTCTGATCACCGGCTCGGGCGAAACGATCGTCGAATCGGTGGTCATCGCCGAATATCTTGAGGAGCGGTTTCCCGAACCGGCGCTGTTGCCGCCCGATTCGAAGGACCGCGCGCTGGTGCGCATGTTCGCCCGCATCACCGATCTCGATGTGCTGACGCCGACGATGAAGCTTTTCGAGCTGCATTTCGCGCCGAAGCGCAACACCGCCGAGATCGACGTCCAATTCGCCCGTCTCCACCATGGGCTGGCGGCCATCGAGGCACGCATGGCGCAGGGCCCCTTCGCGCTCGGGAGCGACATCAGTTTCGCCGATGCCTGGCTGACACCGACGCGGTTCATCCTCAACAATTTCCGCGCCATGACAGGCCGCCATGACCTGCTCGACGCCTATCCTAAATTCGATGCCTATGAGCAGATCGCCTCGCAGCACCCCGCATTGTCCAGGGTGTGGGGCGAGATGACCGACGGCCTGAAGATGTCTCTATCCGAACTCGAAATGGGTGCCGCTTGATCAAGAACAGGACGATCGCCCTGATCGCCGCGGCGGGGTTTGCGTTGGCATCGTGCCAGTCGAGCCCCAAGAGCACGCCCGTGCCGTCGGGCAAAAGTGCCGCACTGCTCGCCATGGAACAAGTGGCGATATCGGCCCACAAATGCTGGATCGCCAGCAAGGACCCGGCTTTCAAGCAATATCAGATGGCCAATGAGCTGAACTCGTTCAGCGGCCAGCCGCGCTTCCTGCTGGTGCCGGCCAAGCACTATGGCGGCAAACCGCTGTTGGTCGTGCAGGCGCAGGGGAATTCAAGCCATGTCGACGTCTTCGGACCGTTGATGAACGACCCGCTTGGCGCACGCATCAGCTCGGATGTCGCGCGCTGGCAGGCGGGCAATCCGGCCTGCGCAGCCACCGCCTGAGCCAGCCATGGGCCGGTTCCTGCAGATCGCGGGATTGGTTGTTGGCCTGATTGCGCTTGCCCTGCAGTTCTCGATCACCATTCCAGCGTCGGTGGAAGCGGGCCGCGGCCTATTTGGCTCGATCGTGTTCTATTTCAGCTTCTTCACCATCCTGACCAACATTGGCGCCGTGCTGGTCCACACCTCGCTGTTGTCATCCAACGGCCATGCGTGGCTGCCGGCCTTTGCCGGATCCCGGATGCGCGCGGGCGTCGCGGTTTCGATCACCCTGGTCTTCATTGTCTATGCCACCGTGCTGGCGCGGCTCTGGCAGCCACAGGGCCTGTTCCTGCTTTGCGACGTCCTGCTGCACTACGTGACGCCGGTGCTGTTCGTGCTGTGGTGGCTGACGTCAGGCGCCGAGGGCAAAACGAGATGGAGCGATATTTCCTGGTGGGTTGTCTATCCCATCGCCTATCTGGCCTATGCGCTGGCGCGGGCGCCGCTGGCGGGCGAGGTGCCCTACCCCTTCCTCGATATCGCCAGGAATGGCGTTGAGAGCGTCACTATAGCGGCGCTCGCCATCACCGCGCTGTTCGTGGCGATATGCGTCGTCGCCGTTTTCGTCGATCACGGTATTGGGCGCCTCAGGAGCAAAGGCACCCGATAGACCGGTCCCTATTCCCAGAGCGGCTTAATGCCCTCGCGGTGAGCGTCGCAGCGCGAGATGCCGATATCCTTGAGTTGATCGTCGGTCATCTCCAGCAGTGCCAGCCGGCCGCGCCGGCGCTCCAGCAGATGGTCGATCCATTTCGCCAGCGATCTGACCACTTGCACAAGTCGGCCGGCGAAGCCGCGCTGCCCGGACGGGGGAGCAGGCCGGCAGATCAATTCGGTTCTGGAGTGGCGGAATGTTCCGATTGTATCCATTTTCTTTCTGCCGTAATATCAATTGCACCCTTTTTAGCGCGCTATTGATATGTATTGACTCCCGAAGCGGTGCAATATAGAAAATTGTCACCATGACAAATTGGGTGCCAGATCTCACGGGTTCAGGTCCGCTGTATCAGCGCCTCGCAGACGCCATCGAGGCGGATATCGACCGGGGGGTGATCGGTGCGGGGGCAAAGCTGCCGCCACAGCGCGACCTCGCCTACGACATCAGCGCCACGGTCGGCACGGTCGGCCGGGCCTACCAATTGCTGCGTGAGCGCGGTCTTGTCAGTGGCGAGGTCGGACGGGGGACCTATGTGCTGGGAGAGAACATTGGCGTTACAAAGCCAGAGGAGCCCGACACCAGCGTCGAAGGCACGCGTTATGCCGATGCCCCCAAGGACAAGCTGCGCTTCGACAGCACGGCAGCCCCTGACATCGGCCAGGGCGCCATTGTTGCTGACGTCCTGTCACGCGCCGCGCAAGACCATCCGCATGAGATTTCGAGCTACACGCGCGATTTCCCGGATCGCTGGTACGAAGCCGGCGCCCGGTGGCTGTCACGGAACGCCTTCCGGCCAGCGGTCGATACAATCGTCCCCACTCTCGGCACTCATGCCGCGGTGATGGCCGCGATCGCGGCCCTCACCACGCCCGGCGACTATGTCGCCTTCGAGCACCTCACCTACTCGCAAATTTCCCGCAGCGCCGGACTGATAGGCCGGCGCACCGCGCTGGTGGCCTCGGATGATGAAGGCCTTGATCCAGCGGATTTCGAACGCGTCTGCGCGCAAAAGCATCCCAAGATGATATTTCTGATGCCAACGGCGCAGAATCCGACTTTGGTGACCTTGTCGTCGGCGCGCCGTGAGGCGATCGCGCGTGTCGCCCGTGAATACAACGTCATCCTGATCGAGGATGACCTCTACGGCCATCTGACCGACGACCCGACACCACTGCTTGCCGAATTTGCGCCTGAACGCACCATCATTGCCGGTGGTCTGTCGAAATCGGTCGCGGCCGGCCTGCGTGGCGGCTGGCTCTCCTGCCCGCCCGCCTATCGCCACCGCATCCGGGTCGCCCACAAGATGATGACCGGCGGCATGCCATTCCTGTTGGCGGAGGTGAATTCCCGGCTGGTGCTTTCCGGTCAGGCCAGCGAAATCCGCAGGCGCAGCATCGCGGAGATCAGCGCCCGCATGGCCATAGTGCGCGAACGCTTGACGGGCTTCTCATTCAAATCGCACGACAAAGTGCCGTTCGTCTGGCTCACCCTGCCCGATCCCTGGCTTTCCGGCACATTCAAGAATGCCTGCCTGGAGCATGGCGTACTGATCGACGATGAGGATGAGTTCAAGGCGGGGCGCTCCGAGCGGGTTTTCCATGGGGTGCGCTTTGGCGTTTCGCAGCCAAGGCGGCGCGAGGATATTGCCGGCGGCGTCGCGGTGATCAGGCGGCTGCTGGACGAGGGCCGCGCAGGCTACGACAGTTTTTCCTGAGCCATGCGCGGCCACCCGCCCTGCTTGCCTCGAGACGCCGCCTTCGCGAAACCGAGACTTGTCAGAACCGGACCGGATCAGCCTTCGGCCTTGAAGTTCTTGGCTTCCTTCTCGGCCTTGTCCTTGCCGTGCTTCTCAGCCAATTCCTTGGCTTGCCGGGGCGAAACGTCGGTGGTCTCCGCGATATGGAGAGCCTCCTTGTCCGAGAGGCGATTGTCGTTCTTGCCTTGCTTGGTAGCCATCGTCCTGTCTCCTGAGTGATCGGACCTAACGGCTGGGACATCATGGCGTTCCCCATTTGGCTTTTGGGGCAGCTTCAATCGCTGGTCGGGGTGCCTTTCGTGGCTCAAGGGAGGGCCTGCCACGATTTATCGCGCGCATCACCCTGTTGCTTTCTGCCTTTTTCCTTCTCCGACGGGTGTATCGGCCGCAAAGCTTGCGATAAGAGGAGACTCAAAAATCCCTGCTCCATGGACATAAATCGCCGCCCATGACCATTTCCAATTCCGTGCCGATCACCCAGGACCTCATCGCCGCGCATGGGCTGAAGCCCGATGAATATCAGCGCATTCTCGACCTCGTCGGACGTGAACCGAGCTTTACCGAACTCGGCATCTTCTCGGCGATGTGGAACGAGCACTGCTCCTACAAATCCTCGAAGAAATGGCTGCGCACCTTGCCGACCACCGGTCCGCAGGTCATCCAGGGCCCGGGCGAGAATGCCGGCGTGGTCGACATCGGTGACGGCGACTGCGTCGTCTTCAAGATGGAAAGCCACAACCACCCGTCCTTCATCGAGCCTTATCAGGGTGCGGCGACCGGCGTCGGCGGCATCTTGCGCGACGTCTTCACCATGGGCGCGCGGCCGATCGCGGCCATGAACGCGCTGCGCTTCGGTGCTCCCGACCATCCCAAGACCAGGCATCTCGTCGCCGGAGTGGTTTCCGGCGTCGGCGGCTACGGCAATGCCTTCGGTGTGCCGACGGTCGGCGGCGAGGTCAATTTCGACGCGCGCTACAACGGCAACATCCTCGTCAATGCCTTTGCCGCGGGCCTTGCCAAGACGGACGCCATCTTCCTGTCAGAGGCAAAGGGGGTCGGCCTGCCGGTCGTCTATCTCGGCGCCAAGACCGGCCGCGACGGCGTCGGCGGCGCCACCATGGCCTCGGCCGAGTTCGACGACAAGATCGACGAGAAGCGCCCGACCGTGCAGGTCGGCGATCCCTTCACCGAAAAATGCCTGCTCGAGGCCTCTCTCGAACTGATGGCCTCGGGCGCGGTCATCGCCATCCAGGACATGGGTGCGGCCGGCCTCACCTGCTCGGCGGTCGAGATGGGCGCCAAGGGCGACCTCGGCATCGAGCTCGACCTCGACAAGGTGCCGGTGCGCGAAGAGCGCATGAGCGCCTACGAGATGATGCTGTCGGAGAGCCAGGAGCGCATGCTGATGGTGCTGCGCCCTGAAAAGGAAAAAGAAGCCGAGGCGATCTTCCACAAATGGGGCCTCGACTTTGCCATCGTCGGCAAGACCACCGACGATCTGCGCTTCCGCGTGCGGCACCAGGGCGACGAGGTCGCCGACCTGCCGATCAAGGACCTTGGCGACAAAGCACCGGAATACGATCGCCCGTGGGTCGAGCCGAAGAAGCCGGCGCCGCTTGCCGCCAACGATATCCCGCAAGCCGACCTCGCCAATGCGCTGCTGAAGCTGCTTGGCGGACCGGACCTGTCTTCGCGTCGCTGGGTGTGGGAACAATACGACACGCTGATCCAGGGCAATTCGCTGCAGCTTCCGGGCGGCGATGCCGGCGTGGTGCGCGTCGAGGGACATCCGACCAAGGCGCTGGCCTTCTCCTCCGACGTGACGCCGCGCTACTGCGAAGCCGATCCCTATGAGGGCGGCAAGCAGGCCGTGGCCGAATGCTGGCGCAACCTGACCGCCACGGGGGCGCTGCCGCTCGCCGCCACCGACAATCTTAATTTCGGCAATCCCGAACGGCCAGAAATCATGGGCCAGCTGGTCGGCGCGGTGAAAGGCATTGGCGATGCCTGCCGGGCGCTCGGTTTCCCGATCGTGTCGGGCAACGTCTCGCTCTACAACGAGACCAACGGCCAGGGCATCCTGCCGACACCGACCATCGGCGGCGTCGGCCTGATATCGGACTGGTCGAAGATGGCGCGGATCGGTTTCGCCGCGGAAGGCCAGATGATCCTGCTGGTGGGCGCGCCGGCTTCCTGGGGAACGCATCTTGGCCAGTCGGCGTATATGCGCGATGTCCACGGCCGCAGCGATGGCCCGCCTCCGCCGGTCGATCTCGGGCACGAGAAGCGCGTCGGCGACCATGTGCGCTCGTTGATCGCGTCCGGTATCGTCACGGCGGCGCATGACGTCTCCGACGGCGGCATCGCGGTGGCGCTGGCCGAAATGGCGATGGCGTCCGGCATCGGCGCGACCGTTCCCGGACTGGTCGGTACCGATCCGATCCCGGTCTGGTTTGGCGAAGACCAGGGCCGGTATCTCCTGACGCTGTCGATCGATCCGCATGGCGATGAATGGGACGCTATTCGCAAGCAGCAGGGCGAACTCGGCATCTTCGCGCCGTGGATCGGCTCGACGGGCGGCAACGCACTGAAGCTCGGCGATGCCAGGGAGGTCCCGGTCAGCGATCTGACCGCCGCCCATGAAGGCTGGTTCCCGCGCTTCATGGATCAGGCCAGTTGACGAGAGCATGATCCCGAAAAGTGGAAACCGGTTTTCGGGAAAGATCCTGCTCAATCATAAGAAACTGGCCGTCCGGGCGCTGCTTGCAGTCGTCTTCTGGCCGTCGCTGTTCTTCTTCTGGTGCCTTGGACCGTTCGTCTTCTTCCTGCTGTCGACGACGTCGAGCGAGGTTTGCCCCAGGCTGGAAACACGCGCCGAGTTCCTCTCCGCGGCCAACGATACGCTTCCGATGCTGGTCCTGCAGAACCTCATCTATGCGGTTCCGATTGTGTGTCTGGTGCTTTGGAACCGGCTCCTGCCGGAGCCAACGCGAGCTAGGCATATCATCACCTGCGTCAAGCTTTTCGCCGTCTCGGCTGTCTTGGGAGCCTTGTGGGAGTATGGCTCTTCGCTTGTCTGCGATGGCTACGGCCAGCCGTTCTTCTCGCCCGCCTGGCGGATGACCAGCTATCTGCCGATCGCCAACCTGGCGGTCAACACCCCGCTCTACGTGCTGGTTTTCAGTCTGGGCCGCGCCTTCTCGATGCGCGAGGACGAGCCGGCGCAGGGGCCGGGTGAAACCATCTCCTGAACACCAACAGAACGAACTCCGGACGGAACCGCTTCAATCCGGATTGGAAAGGCTTTAGGCTCGCCCGACTCTCATCGTATGGGCCGCCGCGCCGCCGCCCTCCCGAAACAGGAATTTCTGCAATGGCAATGGACGCCCACGATATCGAAAAACTGATCAAGGACGGCATACCGGACGCCCGCGTGACGATCCGCGATCTCGCCGGCGATGGCGACCACTACGCGGCCGAAGTCGTGGCCGAGAGCTTTCGGGGAAAGAGCCGCGTTCAGCAGCACCAGATGGTCTATGACGCGCTGAAGGGCAATATGGGCGGCGTGCTGCACGCGCTGGCGCTGCAGACCAGCGTTCCCGACTGAGGCATTTCCATCCGGCACGCTTGGCCCAAAACGGCCCATTCTTTGCGCCATTCGGGTGATGGCATGGCTAAAGTCTTGTTTCGGGCAACCTATGGGTTTATTTGAAAGACATGCTTCGAGCCTGACTCCCACAGGCGTGAAAGGATATTCCATGAGCGGTATCAACGACTACATCGACAATGAAGTGAAGGGCAACGACGTCGTCCTTTTCATGAAGGGCACGCCCGGCTTTCCGCAATGCGGGTTTTCCGGCCAGGTCGTCCAGATCCTCGACTATATCGGCGCCGACTACAAAGGCGTGAACGTCCTGGACTCCGCCGAACTGCGCCAGGGCATCAAGGACTATTCCAACTGGCCGACGATCCCGCAGCTCTATGTCAAGGGCGAATTCGTCGGCGGCTGCGATATCATCCGCGAAATGTTCCAGGCCGGCGAGTTGCAGACCTTCCTGGTCGAGAAGGGCGTCAGCGTCAAAGGCGCCGCCTAATTCAGCCAAGGCATGTCGACACCGACATGCCTTGGGCACCGGGGCAGCTTCACCTCGGCAATTTTTACATCCCGGCTCCCGGGACCAGGACGAGCCAATGCGCCGGCCCGCCGGCGCGTTTTCGTTTGAGAGATCGGACTTGCCGTGGACCAGCAGAAATCAGCGCCGCAAGGGGCAAGCGCCTTGCCCGGGGCAAGCGCCTTGCCCGGGGCAAGCCAATTGCTCATTCCGCGCTGGGAGTTCATCGCGCTCTGCGCGGCGCTGATGGCGCTCAATTCGCTGGCCATCGACATCATGCTGCCGGCGCTGCAGCAGATTGGCGCCTCGCTCGGCGTCGAGAATGAAAACCACCGGCAATATGTGATCACCGCCTACATACTGGGTTTCGGCGGTGGCCAACTGTTCTTCGGGCCGGTCTCGGACCGGTTCGGACGCCGTTCGCCGCTTGTCGCCGGCCTGATCATCTATGTGGCGGCGGCCGCCGCGGCCGCGATCGCGCCCAGCTTTGAAACACTTTTGCTATGTCGTGTCGTGCAAGGCATCGGCGCGGCCGCCACGCGCGTCATCGCGGTCTCGATCGTGCGCGATACGTTCGATGGCCGGCGTATGGCCGAAGTCATGTCGCTGATCTTCATGGTGTTCATGGCCATTCCGGTCGTGGCGCCGGGTATCGGCCAGTTCATCATGCTGTTCGCGACCTGGCATTGGATATTCGTCACCATGGCCGTCGGCGCCCTGATCGTGTCGGCATGGTCGCTGCTGCGCCTGCCCGAGACGCTGCATCCCGAATACCGCCGGGCACTGACGGTCTCCTCCATTGTCGGCGGCTTCCGCATCGTGCTCACCAACCGCATCGCGCTCTGCTATGCCTTCGCCAGCACGTTCATCTTCGGCGCCATGTTCGGCTTCATCGCCTCGGCGCAGCAGATCTATGTCAACGTCTTCAACGTCGGCGAGATGTTTCCCGTCATCTTCGCCGGTGTCGCGGGCGTGCTCGCCTTCTCCAATTATCTCAACTCGCGCCTCGTCGGCCGCGTCGGCATGCGCCGCCTGTCGCAAAGCGCGCTGCTGCTGTTTCTGGTGATCAGCCTGGCCTGGCTGGTGGTTTCACTGGAAACGAAGATGCCGCTCTGGCTGTTCATCACCTTCTTTGCCGGCGCCATGCTTCCGTTTGGCTGCCTCGGCGCCAATTTCAACGCGTTGGCCATGGAGCCGCTTGGCCAACTGGCCGGCACGGCGTCATCCATCCTGGGTTTCATGCAGACGTTTCTCGGCGGCATTCTCGGCACGCTGATCGGCCAGGCTTTCAACGGCACGGTGACGCCACTGGCCGCCGGGTTCTGCAGCGTCTCGGTTGCCGCGCTGCTGATGATCCTGATCGCCGAGCGCGGCAAGATGTTCCAGCCGCAGAACGCACCCGTCCCAGGGCACGTCACCGACCTGCACTAGATCTGCCGCAGACGCCACGTGGAACTTAACCTATCGCGCCCACAACTCGCGGCGCAGCTCCTGCCAGCTGTCCTGGTCCGGCGCGACAAGCAGGCCGCCGTCGACATGCGAGGGCAGATAGGCGCTGCCGTCGATGCGCGCGGCATGGCCGCCGGCTTCCTGATGGATCAGCACGCCAGGCAGGTGATCCCAGGGCATCAGCTTGTTGTAGACGATAAAATGCGCGTGCCCGCTCGCCAGCAGCCGATATTCGTGCGCGGCGCAGCGATAAGCGAACTGCGACAGTGCCTTGGTCTGGTTGCGTGCAAGGCGTGAGCGCTCCGGTTCGTCGAGATATTGCCAGGAGATCGCGCCGGTCATCTGCGAGATCGGCACGGGTGCCGCCACATGCACTTTTTCCAGGGTGCCATGGGCATGCCTGATATGGCTGCCGGCGCCCCTGGCGGCGATGAGCCAATCCTTGCCCACCGGATCATGGATGATACCCGCGACCGTCTCGCCCCTGACCACGACCGCCAGCATGACGCCGAACAGCGGTACGCCGGATGCGAAATTGAAGGTGCCGTCCACCGGATCGATGGTGAATGCCAGTTCGGCGTCGCCCAAGCCATCGAGCAGCGCCGGATTTTCGGAGCAGGCCTCCTCGCCCACCATCATGGCCGAGGGATAGCGCTCGCGCAGCCTGGCGGTGATCAGCCGCTCGGCGTTGACATCCGCCTCCGTCACCAAGTCGGCTGCGGAAGTCTTCTGGCGGATATCGCCATCGCCCAATCGGCGAAAGCGCGGCATGATTTCGGCTTGGGCTGCCTCGGCCAGAATGCCGGCCAGCCAGTCGATCGCGGTATCGTCAAATGTCATCGGAAATGTCTTGCCTGATCGCGAGGGTTTCATTGAGGGCAGCGAAATCGAACAGTTTTCGGTCGAGCAAATGCGACGGCCTGGTGTTGGACAGAGCGCGGATCATCGTGTCCTTGCGGCCAGGCATGCGCTTTTCAATGTCCTCGAGCATCGCCTTCATGACGTTGCGTTGCAGCCCTTCCTGGCTGCCGCAGAGATCGCAAGGGATGATCGGGAACCGCATCGCGGCAGCGAATTTCTCCAGGTCGACCTCGGCGCAGTAGCTCAGCGGCCGCAACACCATGACGTCGCCGTCGTCGTTGAGCAGTTTTGGCGGCATGGCGGCAAGCCGGCCGCCATGGAACAGGTTCATGAAGAAGGTTTCGAGAATATCCTCGCGATGATGGCCGAGGACCAGGGCCGAGCAGCCCTCCTCGCGGGCGATCCTGTAGAGATGGCCGCGCCGCAGCCGCGAGCAGAGCGAGCAATAGGTGCTGCCCTCCGGGAGCTTGTCGGTGACGACCGAGTAGGTGTCCCGGTATTCGATCCGGTGGGCTATGCCGTTGGCGTCGAGATAGTCGGGCAGGATGTGCTTGGGGAAATTCGGCTGACCCTGGTCGAGGTTGCAGGCCAGCAGCTCGACCGGCAGCATCCCGCGCCATTTGAGATCAAGCAGCATGGCAAGCAGACCGTAGGAATCCTTGCCGCCCGACAGCGCGACCAGCCAGCGCTCGCCGGGCTTCACCATCGAAAAATCCTCGATCGCCTGGCGGGTCAGCCGCAGCAGCCGCTTGCGCAGCTTGTTGAACTCGACCGAGGACGGCACATCGGCGAACAGCGGATGGAAACCACCGTCGGCGATCGGTTCAAGCGTTTCGATGTCTGGCAGCATGTTCATGGCGCGACGGCCCCGGAAATGTGACTTCCGCCCGGATTAACGCATCGGCCGGAAAATCGAAACGGCAAAGCGGATGCCCGAAAACAAAAAAGGCCGCCTCGAAGGCGGCCTTCAGACTGCTGACAAACTCCTGGCTTTTGCCTGGGGTTTTTGATTCACTGGGTCATGTTGAAGCGACCCGCCCCTGAACAGACCGCGCTCGAGATGGTGACGTTGGATCAGCTTGTTCCGGCTGATC
>NZ_JAPYKP010000075.1:0-26406 GCF_037179725.1 Mesorhizobium sp. Cs1321R2N1
CAGCCCAAGGCGAGGCGCACGCTGATCGGCGCGCGCACGGCGCTGATCCCGCAGGATCCGCTGACCGCGCTCAACCCCTCGCGCCGCATCGGCCCGCAGATGACCGACCGGCTGGTGCGCATCCTCGGCTGGAGCGGCGACAAGGCCGATCGGCGTATCCGGCAATTGCTGGACGAGGTGCAGATCCGCGACCCCGACCGCGTGCTGAAGAGCTATCCGCACGAACTGTCCGGTGGCATGCGCCAACGCGTGCTGATCGCCGCCGCCTTCGCCGCCGAGCCACGGCTGATCGTCGCCGACGAGCCGACCACGGCGCTCGACGTCACCGTGCAGAAGCAGATCCTTCGGCTGATCGCCGCGTTGCAGCGCGAGCACGGCACCGCGATCCTGTTCGTCACCCATGATCTCGGCGTCGTCGCCAAGATCAGCCAGAAAGTGTCGGTGCTCTACGCCGGCAAGGTGGTGGAAGAAGCCGAGACCGCTGATCTCTTCGCGGCACCTCGGCACCCCTACACGCGGGCACTGATGGCTGCGACGCCGCGCTACACCGATCCGTTCGCTTCGCTGAAACCCGTGGACGAGACGGTGCTGGCCGGACTTGCCGCCGAGATCGCTTCCGCCGACCAGGCCTGGGGGCGTCCGCATGGCTGAGCCGCTGTTTTCCGTGCGCGGGCTGAAGGTCGCGCTGCCCGACATGACGCGCAAGCCGCTGATCGGCCGCGCACCGCTGGCCGAGATTCTGAAAGGCCTGGATTTCGACCTACCCAGCGGCTCGGTGACCGGCATCGTCGGCGAATCCGGGTCCGGCAAATCGACGCTCGGCCGCGCGCTGGTGCGGCTGCTGGAGCCGAGCGCCGGCAGCATCCGTTTCGAGGGCCGTGACATCACCCATCTGCCGGAAGCGGCACTGCGGCCACTGCGCCGCGACCTGCAGATGATCTTCCAGGATCCGATGTCGTCGCTCAACCCGCGCCGCACCATTGCCAGCATCATCGCCGCACCGCTCAGGCAGAACGGGCTTGGCGACAATCTGAAAGCGCGCGTCGCCGAGGCACTGCAACGCGTCGGCCTGCCGCAGAGCTTCGCCAGCCGCTATCGCCACGAATTGTCGGGCGGCCAACGCCAGCGCGTCGGCATCGCACGCGCGCTGGCGCTGTCGCCGAAATTCGTGCTGGCCGACGAGATCGTCTCCGGGCTCGACGTCTCGACGCAGGCGCAGATCCTCACCTTGCTGGAGAAGCTTGCCGCGGAGATGGGCCTGACGGTCGCCTTCATCAGCCACGATCTGTCGGTGATCCGGCGGCTTTGCCAACAGGTGATCGTCATGCGCGAGGGCAGCATCGTCGAGGCGAGCGCCACCGATGCCTTGTTCGACAAGCCGCGGCAGGCCTACACGCGCGACCTCATCGCAGCCATTCCGCTGCCGGAAATCGATGCGGGCTGGCTGGACATCCCTTCCGCCGGCAAAACGCCGACATGAATGCGAACGTACGCCGAGAAGCGGGCCGCGGACGTGCGACTGGAAAAGGATCAAGTCCCGCCAAATGGAGGAGGACTGACATGAAGACCACAATCGCAATTGCAGCGCTTGCTGCTGCTATCCTTGGTAGTGCCGGCATGGCCTCGGCGGATTCGATCCCCGGCATGCGCGGCCACGACCATACCGGCATCACCGTTCCCGACATGAAGCAGGCGGTCGACTTCTTCACCGAGGTCGTCGGCTGCAAGAAGGCGATGTCGTTCGGACCGTTCGCCGACGACAAGGGCACCTTCATGCAAGACCTGCTCGGCGTCGATCCGAAAGCTGTCATCGAGCAGGTCACCATGGTCCGCTGCGGCTATGGATCGAACATCGAGCTGTTCAAATACACCGCGCCCGACCAGAAGGACCTGACACCGAAGAACAGCGACATTGGCGGCTTCCACATAGCCTTCTATGTCGATGATGTCGCCGCCGCGAAAACCTATCTCGATGGCAAGAGCGTCAAGACAAGGATGGGGCCGCTGCCGGTCAAGGAAGGGCCAGCCGCCGGCCAGACCATCCTCTATTTCCAGGCACCTTGGGGCCTGCAATTGGAAGCGATCAGTTACCCCTCTGGCATGGCTTATGAGAAGACGGCCGAGACCGTGCTGTGGAGCCCGAAGAATCCGGAGAAATGATCCCTCGAGGCGCGCTTGCAGGACGTCACGGCAAGCGCGCCACCCAGGCCGCATAATCATTTCGACATAAAACTTTAAGCTTGAAATATCTTACCTCCGGCGCGATACTGAGGCATAGCAAGCGAAGAGGAGATCGCAAAGATGAAGGTTGCGGTTCTCGGCGGCGGACCAGCCGGCCTCTACTTTGCCATTTCGATGAAGCTGAGGGACGCCGCGCACGACGTGACGGTTTTCGAGCGCAATCGCGCCGACGACACGTTCGGCTGGGGCGTCGTGCTGTCGGCCGAGACGCTCGATAATCTTGCGAAGAACGATCCTGTCAGCGCCGTCTGGATCAAGAAGCATTTTGCCTATTGGGATGACATCGCCGTCATTCATGACGGCGTGCGCACGGTCTCATCAGGCCACGGCTTCTGCGGCATCGGCCGCAAGCGGCTGTTGGTTCTCTTGCAGCGCCGCGCGCGCGAACTCGGCGTCAAGCTGATGTTCGAAACCGACATCGCCGACCCAAAACCCTATATGGAGACGCACGACCTGGTCGTCGCCGCCGACGGGTTGAACTCCAGGGCGCGCAACAGCTTCGTCGATATCTTCAAGCCCGACATCGACACGCGCAAATGCAAGTTCGTCTGGCTCGGCACCAACCAGAAATTCGACGACGCCTTCACCTTCATCTTCGAGAAGACCGAGCATGGCTGGGTGTGGGCGCATGCCTACCAGTTCGACAGCGATACCGCGACCTTCATCGTCGAATGCAGCGAACAGACCTGGGCCGCCTTCGGCTTCGGCGCGATGTCGCAGCAGGAGTCCATCGCGGTGTGCGAGCGCATCTTTGCCAAACATCTTGGCGGCCACGCGCTGATGACCAACGCCAACCATATCAGGGGCTCGGCCTGGATCAATTTTCCGCGCGTGCTGTGCGAGCGCTGGTCCTACAAGAATCTGGCGCTGATGGGCGACGCCGCGGCCTCGGCGCATTTCTCGATCGGCTCCGGCACCAAACTCGCCTTGGAGAGTGCGGTGGCGCTGGCCGACTATGTCGAGACCGAACCGGATCTCGAGGCCGCCTTCCGCAAATATGAGGACGCCCGCCGTACCGAAGTGCTGAAGCTGCAGTCGGCGGCGCGCAATTCGCTGGAATGGTTCGAGGAGGTCGAGCGTTATCTCGGCCTCGATCCGGTGCAGTTCAACTATTCGCTTTTGACCCGTTCGCAACGCATCAGCCACGAGAATCTGCGGCTGCGCGATGCCGAGTGGCTGGGCGGCGCGGAAGAGTGGTTCCAGCGGCAGGCCGGTGCCGGCGGCAACAGGCTGCGCCGGGCGCCGATGTTCGCGCCGTTCAAGCTGCGCGACATGGTCCTCAACAACCGCGTCGTCGTTTCGCCGATGGCGCAGTACAAGGCCGTCGACGGCCGCCCGACCGACTGGCATTTCACCCATTATGCCGAGCGGGCGAAGGGCGGTGCGGGACTCGTCTATATCGAGATGACCTGCGTCAGCCCGGAAGGGCGCATCACGCCCGGCTGCCCCGGCTTCTACGCGCCCGAACATGAGGTGGCGTGGAAGCGACTGGTCGATTTCGTCCATACCGAAACCGAAGCGAAGATCTGTGCCCAGATCGGCCATTCCGGCGCCAAGGGTTCGACCCGCGTCGGTTGGGAAGGCACCGACGTGCCGCTGGCCTCGGGCAACTGGCCTGTCATGGCGGCATCGGCCGTCGCCTGGTCGCCTGAGAACCAGGTGCCGAAGGCGATGGACCGCGCCGACATGGATTTGGTGCGCGATCAATTCGTTGCCTCGGCCGAAATGGCCGATCGCTGCGGCTTCGACATGCTCGAGATCCACGCCGCGCACGGCTATCTCCTGTCGTCGTTCATTACGCCGGTCACCAACCAGCGCACGGACGCCTATGGCGGTTCGCTGGAAAACCGCCTGCGTTATCCCCTGGAAATCTTCCACGCGGTGCGCGCCGCCTGGCCGGCGGAAAAACCGATCTCGATGCGCATTTCGGCCAATGATTGGGTCGGTATCGAAGGCGTGACGCCGGCGGACGCCGTCGAGATCGCGCGGATGCTGCATGAGGCCGGCGTCGATATATGCGACGTCTCGGCCGGCCAGACGTCGGTTGCCGCCAAGCCGGTCTATGGACGCATGTTCCAGACGCCGTTCTCCGACCGTATCCGCAACGAAGTCGGCATGGCGACGATGGCGGTCGGCAACATCTACGAGCCCGACCATGTCAATTCGATCCTGATGGCCGGCCGCGCCGATCTGGTGGCGCTGGCACGGCCGCATCTCGCCAATCCCTACTGGATGCTGCATGCGGCGGTGACGCTCGGCGACCGTGGCGTCAAATGGCCGGATCCCTATCTGCCCGGGCGCGATCAGCTCTACCGGCTGGCCGAGCGTGACGCCGCTGCGGGGCTGAAAGTATGACGGCCGCGACAACGATTCCCGGCAAGCACGCGCTGGTCACCGGCGGCGGATCCGGCGTCGGCCGGGCCATCGCGCTCACTTTGGCCGCGGCTGGTATCGACGTGACCATTTGTGGGCGCCGCGAAGCTGAGCTCACCAAGGTTGCCGGCGAAAACGGCCGCATCCATGGCATCGTCGCAGATGTCACCAGTGAGGCGGCGATGGCGGCGCTTTACGAGATGGCGGAGGCCGCGCGCGGACCGTTCGACATCGTCGTTGCCAATGCCGGCATGGCCGGCAGCACGCCGGCGCACAAGATCGCCCTGGCCGACTGGCAGCGAACGCTCGACGTCAATCTGACCGGGGCGTTCCTGACGGTGAGGCCGGCGCTGGCCGGCATGGCCGCGCGCAAGGCAGGTCGCATCGTCTTCATCGCCTCGACCGCTGGATTGAAAGGCTACGCCTATGTCGCGCCTTATGTGGCGGCCAAACATGGCGTCGTCGGCCTGATGCGGGCGCTGGCCGCCGAGACGGCGAAATCCGGCGTCGCCGTCAATGCGGTGTGTCCGGGCTTCGTCGAGACCGACATGTTGGAGGAGTCCATCCAGCGCATCATCGAAAAGACCGGCCGCTCGGCTGGCGAGGCGCGAGCCAGCCTCGTCTCGACCAACCCGCAAGGCCGCTTCATCCAGCCGCAAGAGATTGCCGAAGCCGTGCTGTGGTTGTGTGGCGATGCGGCGGCGTCGATCACTGGACAGGCGATTTCGATCTCGGGAGGTGAAACATGGTAGCCGGCCCCCTGCCCGTGCCATCGGGTCCCGGCAAGGACCGGTTGCGTCTTTGGATAAGGCTGCTGCGGGCTTCACGCACGATCGAGGCCGAATTGCGCGAGCGCCTGAAGAAGGAATTCGATACGACGCTGCCGCGTTTCGACGTGATGGCAGCGCTTTACCGGGCGCCGGAAGGCATGCTGATGAGCGACCTGTCGCGCTTCCTGCTGGTGTCCAACGGCAATGTCACCGGCATTGTCGACCGGCTGGTGTCGGAAGGACTTGTCGCCCGGGCCCGCCGCAATGGCGACCGCCGCACCTCGATGGTGCGGTTGACCGAGGAAGGCACGAAGTCCTTTGCCACCATCGCCGCGGCGCATGAGGGCTGGATCGGCGAATTGCTGGGCAAGGTCAGCGAGGAGGATGCGCACCGACTGACCGGCATGCTGACCTCGTTCCGCAGCAACTGGGAGGGACGCGAATGACTGCAATGGCCGGCCTCAAGCCGAAGCATTTCCTGTGGGAAGTCGAGGGCCGGATCGCCAGGGTCCGGCTCGACCGGCCGGAGCGCAAGAACCCGCTGACCTTCGATAGCTATGCCGAGCTGCGCGACACGTTCCGCGATCTCGTCTATGCCGAGGACGTCGACGCCGTGGTGTTCCTCTCCAATGGCGGCAATTTCTGCTCCGGCGGCGATGTCCACGACATCATCGGTCCGCTGGTCAAGATGGACATGAAGCAGCTCTTGGCCTTCACCCGCATGACCGGCGATTTTGTCAAGGCAATGCTCAATTGCGGCAAGCCGATCATCGCGGCGGTCGACGGCGTGGCGGTCGGCGCCGGCGCCATCATCGCCATGAGCGCCGACATCCGCATCGCCACGCCGGATGCCAAGACAGCCTTCCTGTTCACACGTGTCGGCCTTGCCGGCTGCGACATGGGCGCCTGCGCGATCCTGCCGCGCATCATCGGCCAGGGCCGCGCCGCCGAACTGCTTTACACGGGCCGAACCATGACGGCTACGGAAGGCGAGCGCTGGGGGTTCTACAACAGGCTGGTCGATGCCGCGGCTCTGGAGGCCGACGCGCTGGAGATGGCGGCCCGCATCGTCTCCGGCCCGACCTTCGCCCACGGCATCACCAAGACGCAGCTCAACCAGGAATGGTCGATGGGCCTCGACCAGGCGATCGAGGCCGAGGCGCAGGCGCAGGCTATCTGCATGCAGACGCGCGATTTCGAGCGGGCGTACCTGGCTTTCGTGGCCAAGGAAAAGCCGGTGTTCGAGGGGAATTGAGGATGGGCGTTCTGTCGGAGAGGGTGGCGGGACAACGCCCCCCTCTGTCCTGCCGGACAGTCCGGCAGGACAGAGGGGGGCGCCGTAGAGCGCAGGTCTTGAAGTACCGCGGAGGCACAAATGCCTGACCGTTCCTTCCTCAACTGGCCGTTCTTCGAGGACCGGCATCGCGAGCTCGCCGAGCACCTGGACACCTGGTGCGCCAAAAACCTTCCCGTCGATCATCATGACGTCGACGCCGCCTGCCGCGAGCTGGTGGCGAAGCTCGGCAAGGATGGCTGGCTGAAGCCGACGGCGCTCGATACCGACAATCCTGGACCGCTCGACGTACGCACCTTGTGCATCACGCGCGAGACGCTGGCTCGCCACGATGGGTTGGCCGACTTCGCCTTTGCCATGCAGGGGCTGGGCACCGGTGCACTCAGCCTGTTCGGGACGCCGGACCAGCGGCAATGGCTTTCGAAGACCCGCGCCGGCAAGGCGATCTCAGCGTTTGCCCTGTCAGAACCGCGCTCTGGCTCGGATGTCGCCAATACCGAAATGACGGCGACCCGCGATGGCGACGGCTACGTTCTCACGGGCGAAAAAACCTGGATCTCCAATGGCGGCATCGCCCACCTCTATGTCGTCTTTGCCCGCACCGGAGAGGCACCGGGCGCCAAGGGGCTTTCCGCCTTCCTGGTGCCGGGCGACGCCAAGGGCCTCGGTATTGCCGAACGGCTGGAAGTGATCGCGCCGCATCCGCTGGCGCGGCTTTCGTTCGACCAGGTCCGGCTGCCTGCCTCGGCGCTGATCGGCAAGCCGGGCGACGGCTTCCGCATCGCCATGTCGGTGCTCGACGTGTTCCGCTCGACGGTCGGCGCGGCGGCGCTCGGCTTTGCCCGCCGCGCGCTCGATGAAAGCATCAAGCGCGTCGCCGAGCGCAAATTGTTCGGCGCACCGATGGCCGAGTTGCAGATGGTGCAGGGCCATATCGCCGACATGGCGCTCGACGTCGATGCGGCGGCCCTTCTGGTCTATCGCGCCGCCTGGACCAAGGACATGGGCGCGGCGCGGGTGACGCGCGAGGCGGCGATGGCCAAGCTGTTCGCCACCGACAAGGCGCAGGAGGTGATCGACAAAGCGGTGCAACTGCATGGCGGCGACGGTGTCCGCAAAGGCCACATCGTCGAGAGCCTGTACCGCGAAATCCGCGCGCTGCGCATCTATGAGGGAGCATCGGACGTGCAGAAGGTGGTGATCGCGCGGCAAGTGATGGGCGCGGCCTGAACAGGTCGCGTTGATGGATTGTTTTGAAACGCGGATATTGCGGACCCGATATTGGATAGGCGGAGAGACGACATGCACGAGATCCTGCAGCCGGAAGGCTGGGCAAAACCGGTCGGCTACGCCAACGGCGTGGCGGCGCGCGGCAGGCACGTCTTCGTCGGCGGACAGGTCGGCTGGAACGGGCAATGCCAGTTCGAGACCGACGATTTCGCCGGCCAGGTGCGGCAGACGCTCCAGAACATCGTCGCGGTGCTGGCCGAGGCCGGCGCGGAGCCACGGCACATCACCTCGATGACCTGGTATTTCACCGACAAGGCCGAATATCTCGGTAACCTCAAGGGGATCGGCGAGGCCTATCGCGAGGTGATCGGCCGGCATTTTCCGGCGATGGCCGCCATGCAGGTGGTGGCGCTGGTGGAGGACCGCGCCAAGGTGGAGATCCAGGCGACCGCCGTCGTTCCGGAATAAAGAATTCGTCTCTCCGGAATATTTTATTCGCGAAGCCCAGCCTGCCTCAGCAACGGCAGCACGTGGTCGCAAAAATAGGGCAATTCCCTGGTGTAGTTGACGAAGGATAGCGCAATGCCCTGGTAGCCGTGCGCGGCAATGGCGGCCATCTCGGCGGCAATCGTCTCCGGCGTTCCAACCAGCGGATAGGTGCCGGCGCCGCCGGCGAAACGCTGCCGATAGCGCTCATAGGCATGCGGGTCGTGCGATTGCGAGAATTCCTTCTTGCCGGCCATATGCGCATCGACCGCCTCGTGGTCGGCCAGATCGACGGCATAGCGTGTGTAGTAGGCCTGCGCCTCTTCCATGGTCGGGCGGCAGACGACATGGGCCACGGTGTGGACGCCGACCTCCCGGCCAACCTTGTCGGCCCGTTCGCCGATGTCGGCGACATGCTTGCCGGCATCGCCCATCTCGGAAAAGGTCGTGAACAGATAATCGCATCTGGCGGCGGCGAAATCGCGGCCCGGGCCGCCGAAAGCGGCGTTCATGGTCACCGGGCGTGGAACCTGCAGGCTGGCCGGCCGGCTGACCGCCTCCTTGAGGTGATAATAGGTGCCTTCATAGTCGAGCGGCTCCGCCGATGCGTAGAGCTTCTCCAGAATTTCAATCCATTCGGCCGCCTGGTCGTAACCCTTCTCGACCAGCGGCGTGCCAAACATGCCGAATTCCTTCGGGTTCCAGCCGCAGACGATGTTGAGGCCGGCACGGCCCTGGCTGATGTGGTCGACCGTCGCCAGCGCCTTGGCGGCATAGAGCGGGTGCACCAGCGGCACATGCACGGTCATGAACAGGCCGATGCGGTCGGTGGCCATGCTGAGCGCCGCCGCCCAGGTGAAGGTCTCGAACGACCACTCGCGCACCTTGTTGCGGCCGCCAAAGCCGCGCCAGCGGGCGATCGGCAGCAGGAACTCCAGCCCGGCGCGGTCGGCGATCTGGGCTGCCGTCAGATTGTCCTGCCAGCTTGCCGTCCAGCGCTCCGGCACATCCGATATGGCAAGGCCACCGTCGGCGTTGGTCGAGAAGACGCCAAGCTTCAGTTTGTTGGAGCCGTGCAACGGATGTGCCTTGTTCATGTCGCGACCTCCCGGCGAAGATCGCACGCTACGGCTCCGCGAAAATATTTCAAGCATGAAATAGCTTCGCCTCGCACTGGTTTGCCGATATCAATTGGAGGGATGAGAAAAGGGATAGGCATGAGCGAGTTCCGCCAGAAATGCATCGGCAAGAGCAGTCTCGTCGGCTCCTTCGCCGCCATTCCTCACCCCGTCGCAGTCGAGGTGATGGCGTTGTCCGGCCTCGACTTCCTCTGCATTGACTGGGAGCATGCCCAGATCTCGCGCGAGATGGTCGAGAGCATGGTACGCGCCGCCGATGTGCATCGCGTGCCGGCGATGGTGCGCGTTCCCGGCCATGCGCCCGAAGCCATCCAGGCGGCATTGGACAGTGGCGCGCAAGGCGTGCTGGTGCCTCGCGTCTCGACACCGGCACAGGCGGCAATGGCGGTGAAAGCGTCGCGCTATCCGCCACGAGGCGAGCGCGGTGTCGGACCCGGCCGCGCGGCCGGTTATGGCTATCGCATTCCCGAATACCTGGCTGGCGCCAATGAGCGGACCGTCGTCGCGATCCAGGTCGAAACCGTCGAAGGGTTGGCCAACATCGACGCGATCGCCGCAGTGGAGGGCGTCGACGTGGTCTTCGTCGGACCCGGCGATCTTTCCGTGTCGATCGATGCGATCGGACCGAAGGGCGCCGAGAAGCTCGCGGATGCGATCCGCAGGATCATCGGCGTGACGATCGCGCACGACAAGACCTCCGGAATATTTTGCGCCAGCCCGCAGACCGTCGGCCAATGGGCAGCCGTCGGCGCCAGCTTTTTCGTGCTGGCCAGCGACACGATGTTTCTCGGTGCGGGCGCCGCGGCCAATCATGCGGCCGCCCAGGCCGAACTGGCGCGGGAAGACCCGCGCTAGCGCCTAGCCGAGCAGCAGCCGAGCAACTTTTTTAAGCTTAAAACTTTTGCCTTGAAAAGCGCGGCACTTTGGATAAGCATTCAAGATCAATGGCGGCCGTATGGCTGGAGGGTTTCCGGGCATTCATCATTCTGCTCCGGGTAGGAGGGGTTTCAGTCCTTGTCGTTTGTGCTGCCCCAGTCATCGTCCAGCGCGCGCTACGCTTGCGATGCGTGCGCCCAGGAACCCGCACACCGAGACCATCGCCAACCTTGCCGCGCGCGTGAACACGCATGCGATCGCGACCAGATCGCGTCCGCGCTCGAGCGCATGGTCGCCACCATGAATTGACGCCCCGCTGGGAGGCGGGACGGCAACAAACCGTGCGGGACAGCCCCGCCCGATCAACAACCAGAGGGAACACCCCAGAGAGACCACCAATGAACCTGACCCGTCGCAATCTCATCCTTTTCGCCGCGGCAATCGGCATCGCCGCCGGGCCGGCAACCGCCTATGCCACCGATGTGCTCAATGTCGGCGCCTACCCGACCAATCCGCCCTTCGAATACAAGAACGAGAGCGGCACGTTCGAGGGTTTTGAGGTCGACATCGTCAACGAGGCGGCCAAGCGCGTCGGCATGACCACCGACATCGCCGATCTCGGCTTCCAGGCGCTGTTCGCCGCGACCACGTCGAAGCGCATCGACGTCGCCATCTCCTCGATCACAATCACGCCGGAGCGGCTGAAGTCGCAGTCCTTCACTCAGCCCTACTATGATTCCGACATGGGCATCGCCACCAAGACCGACAGCGCGGTCAACACCGAGGCGGACCTCAAGGGCAAGATCGTCGGCGTGCTCTCGGGCTCGACCGGCGAGACCTGGGTCAAGGCGCATCAGGAAGCCGACGGCTTCAGCGACGTGAAGGGCTATGACACGCAGCAGAACCTGCTGCTCGACCTCAGCGCCGGCCGTGTCGACGCCGCCGTCAGCGACATTCCCGGCATGGAATATTCCTTCACCAAGATGAAGGACCTGAAGGTCAAGCAGCGCATCAAGACCGGCGAGCAGTACGGCCTGATGATGACCAAGGATCATCCGTTGCTCGGCAAGCTCAACGACGCGCTGACGGCGATGAAGAAGGACGGCACGCTGGCCGCGATCCACAAGAAGTGGTTCGGCAGCGACGCCCCGGCTGATTCCTCGACCGTCAAGGAAATGCCGCTGCCCAAGGCCTGAGCGTCGGCCGACAGGACGAAAGGCGTGCCGGCTCGAAAGGGGTCGGCACGTCCCGTTTTCACGCATAGCCTTCCCGGGACCAGCATCCGTTCGGCAAAGCCGATCTTGATATTCCGGGTCGGGCCCTGGCGTCAGATGACGCAACACCGTTCGGGAATGCCCTGATGTCGCTGATCGACACTTTCTTCAACGCCGACGTCATCGCGTCGAGCCTGCCGGCGTTGCTGCGCGGCTTCCTGAACACGCTGCTGCTCGGCCTGCTCAGCATCGGTATCGGCATTCCCATCGGCCTGGTGATCAGCCTGTTGCGGCTCTATGCGCCGAAGCCGCTGCGCTGGCTGGCGGTCGGCTACACCGACGTCTTCCGCGCCTTGCCGGTTCTCGTCGTGCTGATCCTGATCTACTACGCGCTGCCTTTCCTCGGCATTCGCCTGTCGTCCTGGGCGTCGGCGGTGACCGCGTTCGCCATCATCATGTCGGCCTATTCGGCCGAAGTGTTCCGCTCCGGCATAGAGAGCATTCCGCGCGGCCAGTTCGAGGCGTCGCAGGCGCTTGGCCTGCCGTTCCTTTTGACCTTACGCAAGGTGGTGCTACCGCAGGCGGTGCGCGTCGTCATCCCGCCGATGACCAGCAACTGCGTCTCGATGTTCAAGGACACTTCGCTGGCCTCCACCGTGGCCCTGCCGGAACTGCTCAAGGAAGCGACCAACGCACAGTCGCTCTACGCCAATCCCTCGCCGCTGATCGGCGCGGCCCTGGTCTACCTCATCTTCCTTTGGCCGATGGTTCGCCTCGTCAGCCTGCTTGAAGCCCGCTTCAAGGACGAGAAAGCCCGCTAGAGCGGTTCAGTGTTTGTTGGAATCCCCGAACCGCCCCAACTCTTTGTTTTCACGCAATTCCGGACGGAAAACCGCTACGCACTTTTCCTGGAATTGCTCTAGCCACTCACCGCAAGCACTTCGCAGGAGATATTCTTGAGCAATCCCCAGGCCACCGGCGGCTTCCCCGTCGACACCATCCGCGCCATGTTTCCTGCCCTGCAACGGGCCGGCGATTTCATCTTCATGGACAATGCCGCCGGCGCGCAGATCCCGCAGAGCGTGCTCGACGCGGTGACCAACCACCTGGTCTCGCACAATGTCCAGCGCGGCGGCCGCTATGGCCGCAGCGTCACCGTCGACCAGTCGGTCGCCGACGCCCGGACAAGCGTCGCCTTGCTGGTCAATGCCTACAGCCCGGCGGAAATCTGCTTCGGCATGAACGCCACCTCCTTCATCCGCCTGGTCAGCCTCGGCGTCGGCCAGATGCTGCAAGAGCGCGATGAGATCGTCATCACCGACATGGACCATGATGCCAACATCGCCACCTGGCTGGCGCTGGAATCCGCGGGCGCCAAGTTCAAGTGGTGGCGCATGCGCGAGGACGGAAATCTGCATGTCGACGATTTGCGTCCGCTGGTCTCCGACCGCACCCGTCTTGTCGCCTGCACGGTCACCGCACACTCGATCGGTTCGATCGTGGACGTCGCATCCGTCGCGAAAGTCGCGCATGCCGCCGGCGGCGAAGTGTTTCTCGACTGCGTGCATTACGGACCGCACGGACTGATCGACGTGCAAGCCTGGGACTGCGACTATCTCGTCTGCTCCGGCTACAAGAACTTTTCGCCGCATATGGGCTTCCTGTGGGGCCGCTTCGAAACGCTGAAACGCTTGCCGACCTTCCGCGAGGATTTCATTCCGGACGAGCCGCCCTACAAGGTTGAGGCCGGCACCTTCATCTATGAGAACGTGTCGGGCATGGATGCCGCCGTACAGTATCTGGAACTGATCGGCCGCAATCTCGCGCCCTCCAACAACCGCTCGCGGCGCGAGAACATCGTCGCCGGCATGGGCGCCATCCGCGACTATGAGCTGGTGCTGGCGAGCGAGATGATAGGCGTGCTGAAGGGTTGCGGCGCGACCATCTACGGCGTCGCCGACGAAGCCCGCATCAACGAGCGCGTGCCGACCTTCTGCTTCAACATCGGCAAGCTGTCGCCACAGCGGATCGTCGAGGAAATGGCCGAGATGCAGATCGGCATCCGCGATGGCCACATGTACGCACCGCGGCTGATGAAGCGGCTCAACCTGTCGATGGACAGCGGCGCCATCCGCGCCTCGCTGGTGCACTACAACACGGTCGAGGAGATCCACAAGTTCGGCGAGGCGCTGCGGGCAATCATTGCGAAGTTGTCGTGACCTCGGACCTTGGTCGGAACCTTCCCGTGGGAGTCGGGGTTACCTCGATGTCGTCATCCTACGGCGAAGCAAGGAGCGAAGCGACGCGGCGCAGATCATAGGATCCATGCCGTGATATGCAGGTGTTGCAACGGTGCAGAATCTGCTCCGCTGCACCTTACGGCTGAGATAACGGCATGGATCCTAGGGTCTACGCAACGCTTGGCGTCGCTCCGCCCTAGGATGACAAAGAGACGTCAGGCCGCCTTCTTCTTCGCCAACCGCGCTTTAATGCTGGCGACATCGGCGCGCGGCGTGGCGGCGAACAGCGTCCTGGTGTAGCTGTGCTTGGGGTCCGCAAAGACCTCGTCGCGCGAGCCGTATTCGACGGCCTCGCCGAAATACATCACCATCACATCGTCGGCGATGTAGCGCACCACCGAAAGGTCGTGGCTGATGAAGACATAGGTCAGCTGGAATTCATCCTGCAGGTCGGCGAGCAGGTTGAGCACCTGCGCCTGCACCGACAGGTCGAGTGCGGAGACCGGCTCGTCGAGCACCAGGAGGCTCGGGTTGAGCATAAGCGCGCGGGCGATGGCGATGCGCTGGCGCTGGCCGCCCGAGAACATGTGCGGATAGCGGTTGTAGTGCTCGTGACCGAGGCCGACCTTCTTCAGCATCTTCATGGCGAGGTCGCGCCGCTCGGCGGCCGATCTGTCGGTGTTGATCAGCAGCGGTTCGCCCAGCACGTCGCCGATCTTCTGGCGCGGATTGAGCGATCCGTAAGGGTTCTGGAAGACGATCTGCACCTTGCGGCGCATCTCCCTGGTCAATCCGCCCTTGGCGATATCGACCTTGTTGCCGTCGATGAACAATTCGCCCGACGTCGCGGGATCGATCAGGGTGATGATGCGGGCGAGCGTCGACTTGCCACAGCCGCTTTCGCCGACGATGGCGAGCGTCTTGCCCTTGTCCACCGTGAAGGAGACGCCCTTGACCGCATGCACCGTGCGCGGCCCGGTGAACAGGCCGCCGCCGATATGGTAGTCGCGAACGATGTTCTTGCCTTCGAGGACCGTGGTGCTCATGCCGAGGCTCCCGCTGCCGAGGGGGCAGGCTCGAACAGCATGTCGGAAACGGTCGGCAGCCGGTCGCCGACGGCGTTTTCCGGCAACGCCGACAGCAGCGCGCGGGTGTAATTGCTCTTCGGCGATTCAAACAGCGACAGCACGTCGGCCTCTTCCATCTTGCGGCCCTTGTACTGGACGATGACGCGATCGGCGGTCTCGGCCACCACGCCCATATTGTGGGTGATCATGATCAGGCCCATGCCGTATTTGGCCTGCAGCGAGACGAGCAGATCGAGGATCTGCTTCTGGATGGTGACGTCGAGCGCCGTCGTCGGCTCGTCGGCGATCAAGAGCTTCGGATTGCAGGCAATGGCGATCGCGATCATGACGCGCTGGCACTGGCCGCCGGACATCTGATGCGGAAACGAGCTCAGCCGTTCTTCCGGATCGGCAATGCCGACCAGCTTCATCAACTCGATGGCGCGAGCCCGGCGCTGGGCGCGGTCCATGCCCATGTGGAAGCGCAGCACCTCCTCGATCTGGAAGCCAACCGTGAAGCACGGGTTGAGGCTGGCGATCGGTTCCTGGAAGATCATCGAGATCTCCTTGCCGACGATCTTGCGGCGTTCGGACGGGCTGAGCTTCAACAGGTCGACGCCATCGAAGGCCATGCGGTCGGCCTTGACCGTCGCGGTGTTGGGCAACAGCCCCATGACCGCCAGCATCGACACCGACTTGCCGGAGCCGGACTCGCCGACGATCGCCAGCACCTCGCGCTGCTCGACCGAAAGATCGATACCTTGCACGGCCATGAAAGGTCCGGCGGCGGTGTCGAAGGAAACGGTAAGGTTCTTGATCTCAAGCAGGGACATGCTCACGACCTCTTCAGCTTGGGGTCGAGGGCGTCGCGCAGGCCGTCGCCGATCAGGTTGATGGCAAAGACGGTGATCAGGATGGCGAGGCCGGGAAAGGTCACCACCCACCATGCGCGCAGGATGAACTCGCGCGCTTCGGCGAGCATCGTTCCCCATTCGGGTGTCGGCGGCTGCGCGCCCATGCCGAGGAAGCCGAGTGCGGCCGCCTCGAGGATGGCGTTGGAGAAGGACAGCGTCGCCTGCACGATCAGAGGGGCGATACAGTTGGGCAGGATGGTGACCAGCATCAGCCTGAGATGGCTGGCGCCGGCGACCTTGGCCGAGACGACATATTCGCGGGTCTTCTCCGCCATCACAGCGGCGCGGGTAAGCCGGGCGAAGTGTGGCTGCAGCACGAAGGCGATGGCGATCATGGCGTTGACGAGGCCAGGGCCGAGCACCGCGACCAGCACCAGTGCCAGCAGCAGCGACGGGAAGGCCAGGATGATGTCCATGATGCGCATGATCAGCGTGTCGACCCAGCCACGGCAGTAGCCGGCGAGCAGGCCGAGGATGACGCCGGAGATCAGCGCCGTGGTGACGACGACGAAGCCGATGGCGAGCGAGAAGCGCGAGCCATAGATCAGGCGCGAAAGCATATCGCGGCCGACAGCGTCGGTGCCGAGCAGGAACTGCGCGTTGCCGCCCGTCTGCCAGGCCGGGGGCGTCAGGAAGAAGTCGCGGAACTGATCGTCCGGCGAATGCGGGGCGAGCAGAGGCGCGAAGATGGCGATCAGGATCAGCAGGGCGAAGACGAAGAGACCGATCACCGCGCCCTTGTTGATCGAGAAATAGTGCCAGAATTCGCCGAACATCTGCAGCCGCGCGTCCTGCGGCTCGACGACGGTCGCGGCTTCGATGGCGGCTGGGCCTTCATTGGTCATGTCAATTCGCCCGGATACGCGGGTTGATGACGGCATAGAGCACGTCGACGATAAGGTTCACCGACATGACGATCAGCGCGATCAAAAGCAACCCGCCCTGCACGGTGAAATAGTCGCGCTTGGAAATGGCGTCGATCATCCACTTGCCGATGCCCGGCCAAGAAAAGATGCTCTCGGTCAGGATGGCGCCGGTGAGCAGCGTGCCGACCTGCAGGCCGATGGTGGTGACGACCGGGATCAGCGCATTTCGGAAGGCATGCAGACCGATGACACGGCGCGGCGCCAAGCCCTTGGCGCGCGCGGTGCGTACATAATCCTCGCCCAGCACTTCGAGCATGGCCGAGCGCGTCTGCCTGGCGATGACCGCCAGCGGAATGGTGCCGAGCACGATGGTGGGCAGTATGAGGTGCGACACCGCCGAGCGGAAGGCGCCCTTCTGGCCCGAGATGAGGGAATCGATGGTCATGAAGCCGGTCACCGGCTTGAAGAAGTAAAGAAGGTCGATGCGGCCCGAGACCGGTGTCCAGTGCAGCGTACCGGAGAAGACGATAATCAGCAGCAGGCCCCACCAGAAGATCGGCATGGAATAGCCGGCGAGCGCGGTGCCCATGGTCAGCTGGTCGAACCAGGAGCCGCGGCGGATGGCGGCGAAAATTCCGAAGGCGACACCGAAGATGATGGCGAAGATCATGGCGAAAATGGCGAGTTCGACCGTCGCCGGGAACCGCACCAGGAAATCCTTGAGCACCGGCGTCTTGGTGGAAAACGAGGTGCCGAAATCGCCGCTGAGGATGTTGGTCAGATAGGTCAGATATTGTTGCCAGATCGGCAGGTCGAAACCGAACTGATGCATCAGCGCCGTGTGGCGTTCGGGCGACAGGCCACGTTCGCCCGCAAGCACCAGCACCGGATCACCGGGCAGGATGCGCACGAAGCCGAAAGCGAGGATGGTTATCCCGATGAAGGTCGGGATGATGAGGGCGAGCTTGCCGAGGATGTAACGCAGCATGGCGGGCGAGGTGGGGCGGCGCCCTGTGGCGCCGCCCCGTTTCGCGAACCTTATTCGGCGATATCGACGCCGTCAAAGCGATGGATGCCGAGCGGATCCATCGCAAAGCCGGAGACTGTCTTCTGCATCGGCATGAACACCTTGGAGTGGGCGAGCGTCGCCCACGGTGCCTGCTCCTTGAAGATGACCTGTGCCTGTTCGTAGAGCTTGGTGCGCTCGGCCTGATCGGAAACGGTCTTGGCCTTGTTGATGAGCGCATCGAAGTCCTTGTTGCACCATTCCGCGCGGTTGTTCGAACCGACGGAAGCGCAGCTCAGGAGCACGCCGAGGAAGTTGTCCGGATCGCCATTGTCGCCGGTCCAGCCGACGATGACGGCGCCGTCGTGGTCGACCGCCGAAGCGCGCTTGAGGTATTCACCCCAATCATAGCTGACGATGTTGACGGTGACGCCGACCTTGGCGAAGTCGGCCTGGATCAGCTCGGCGGTGCGGCGCGCGTTCGGCATGTACGGACGCGACACGGGCATGGCCCAGACGTTCATCTTGAGGTCCTTGACGCCGGCCTCTTCAAGCATCTTCTTGGCCGCGTCCGGATCGTACGGATCGTCCTTCACGTCCTTGTTGTAGGACCACATGGTCGGCGGGATCGGGTTGATCGCCACCTGGCCGGCGCCCTGGAACACGGCGTCGATAATGGCCTTCTTGTTGATGGCCATGTTGAGCGCCTTGCGAACGCGCACGTCGTCGAACGGCTTCTGCTGGGTGTTGTACATCAGAGCGCCGACGTTGAGGCCTTCCTGCTCCGCGACCGTCAGGTTCGGATCGGCCTGCAGGCCGGCGATGTCGGCCGGCGCCGGATACGACATGATGTTGCATTCGCCCGCCTTCAGCTTTTGCGCGCGCACCGCCGGATCGGTGGTGATGGCGAAGACCAGATCGTCGATCTTCTGCTTGCCGCCCCAATAGTCCGGGTTGGCCTTGTAGCGGATGGCGGCGTCGGTCTGGTAGTCGACGAAGATGAACGGGCCGGTGCCGACCGGCTTCTGGTTGAACAATTCAGGCGTCTTGTCGGCCTGCAGCTTGTCGGCATATTCCTTCGAGACGATCGAGGCGAAATCCATGCCCAGCGTCGGAATGAAGGTGATCGCCGGCTCCTTGAGGGTGAACTTCACCGTCAGGTCGTCGACCTTCTCGACCTTGGTGATGTTGTCGCCGAACTGATCATTATAATACTGATAGGCAATGCCCGGTATGTACTGGAACCAGGGGCCGTTCTTGTCGACCTGGCGCTCGAACGAGAACACCACGTCGTCGGCGTTCAGGTCGCGCGTCGGGGTGAAGTAGTCGGTGGGCGCGAACTTGACGCCCTTGCGCAGCTTGAAAGTATATTCCTTGCCGTCGTCGGAAATCGCCCAGCTGTCAGCCAGGCCGGGCGAGACCGAGGTCTTGCCGTGATCGAATTCGACGAGGCGGTTGAAAACGGTACGCGAGGACGCATCGAACGTCTGTCCCGCAGTGTACGGCGCCGGATCGAAACCTTCTGGCGACGCCTCCGCGCAATAGACCAGAGTTTTCGCGTTGGCCACGCCGCCCAGGACGCTTGCAGCCAGCAACGCGGCTGCAAAAGTCAATTTCTTCTTCATTGAGCACTCCCTGATGTTCTTCCAAGCCCCTCTATCAGGCTCGCGAAGCGCGCATATAAGCACCGTTTTTCCGGCTTTGGAACACCCCGTTTGCTTACCCCGCGGGAAGCAGGAAAAAAATCCGCGATTTTGCTAAATGGCAGAAAAAATTAGCAGTTTTTTCTATTCACGATATTATTAACGACCGCATTTTTTTATTGATCCGACGTCCGGCACCAAGGGTGCCGCGCGCCGTCTTCATCCGGGCTCGATGCGAAAAAATGCCGGTTCCAAGTACAGCGGGCGGGAACGATTTCCGACGGCAAATCTTTCGGGGTCTTGCCGCAAGGGCAAGACTTGCACCGCCGCCGATAGAGGCAATACATAGGTGGACATGCTGGCGGCAGCGGAGGACGTCTCCATCAATCCGGAGGCGGCGCGGCGCAGGCCAACGAGAAACAGACGACCAGGGTTGTCGAGGAGGAACGGGTGGCAAAAGCATCGAAGGCGCCAGTGAAGGCGTCGGCCAAGGCGGTCTCGAACCCAGCGGCCGGTGGGCAAGGCAAAGCCGCAGCCGCGAAGGCGGCGGCCAAACCCGCCAAGAGCACCCCCACGGCGAAAGCAGCGGCCACTGCCAGTAACGGCAAGAAGCCGGCGACGAAAGCCGCGTCGGCAAAAGCATCCGCGACCAAGGCCGGACCGGGCAAGGCCGGAACGACGAAGAGTTCGCCACCAGCGAAGGCTGCACCTGTATCGAAACCGGCGACCCCGGCCAGCCAGCGGCTGCCGAAGGCGCTCACCGAACTCGCCGCCGGCCTGCCGCAAAAGCCATGGCTCAACAGCTATCCCAAGAACATGCCGGCCGAGATCGGCGCCCTTCCCTACAGTTCCATCGGCGACTTCCTCGTTGGCGCCTGCAAGCAGTTCGCCGGTCAGCCGGCTTTCACCTGCATGGGCAAGTCCATCACCTACGCTGAACTCGAACAGCTATCGGCGGCCTTCGGTGCCTATCTGCAGTCCACCGGATTGCAGAAGGGGGCGCGCGTCGCCCTGATGATGCCGAACGTGCTGCAGTATCCCGTGGCGATGATGGCGGTCGCCCGCGCCGGCTTCACGGTGGTGAACGTCAATCCGCTCTACACGCCGCGCGAACTGGAGCATCAGCTCAAGGATTCCGGGGCGCAGGCCATCGTCATCCTCGAAAACTTCGCCAGCACCTTGCAGGTGGTCGTCGCCAGGACCTCGGTCAAGCATGTCATGGTCGCCGCCATGGGCGACCTGCTCGGCGGCCTGAAGGGCTCGATCGTCAATCTGGTCGTGCGCCGCGTCAAGAAAATGGTGCCGGCCTGGTCATTGCCCGATCATGTCAAGTTCAATGCGGCCCTGAAGGCTGGCCGCGGCATGGCTTTCAAGCCGGCCACGGTGGCCACCAGTGACGTCGCCTTCCTGCAATATACCGGCGGCACCACCGGAATCTCGAAAGGCGCGACCCTCTCGCACAGCAATGTGCTGGCCAATGTCGCGCAGAATGCGCTGTGGCTGCAGGACGCCTACACGGTCAAGCCAAAGCCGGCGCATCTCAACCTCGTCTGCGCATTGCCGCTCTACCATATCTTCGCGCTGACGGTGAATGCGCTGATGGGCATGCAAATGGGCGGCCAGAACATACTGATCCCCAATCCGCGCGACATTCCCGGCTTCGTCAAGGAAATGGGCAAATATCCGATCCATATCTTTCCGGGCCTCAACACGCTGTTCAATGCGCTCTTGAACAATGAGGACTTCCGCAAGCTCGACTTCGGGCCGCTGCTGCTGACGCTGGGCGGCGGCATGGCGGTGCAGAAAGGCGTCGCCGAGCGCTGGAAGGCGCTGACCGGGTGCCCGATCAGCGAAGGCTACGGCCTTTCGGAGACCTCGCCGGTGGCGACGGCCAACAAATTCAGTTCCGGCGACTTCACCGGCACCATCGGCCTGCCGCTGCCCTCGACCGAAATCACCATCCGCGACGACGACGGCAACAACGTGCCGCTCGGCGAAGTCGGCGAGATCTGCATCAGGGGACCGCAGGTGATGGCGGGTTACTGGAACCGGCCGGACGAGACCGCCAAGGTGATGACCGAGGACGGCTTCTTCAAATCGGGCGACATGGGCTTCATGGACGAACGCGGCTACACCAAGATCGTCGATCGCAAGAAGGACATGATCCTCGTTTCCGGCTTCAACGTCTATCCGACCGAACTCGAGGAGGTCGTGGCGGCGCATCCCGGCGTGCTCGAAGTGGCGGCGATCGGCGTGCCGGACGAGCATTCGGGCGAAGTGCCGAAGCTGTTCATCGTCAAGAAGGATCCGGCCCTGACCGCCGAAGCCATCACCGCCTTTTGCCGCGAGAACCTGACCGGCTATAAGCGTCCCAGACACATCGAGTTCAGGACCGAATTGCCGAAGACGCCGGTCGGCAAGATCCTGCGGCGGGCTTTGCGCGAGTAGTGGGTGATAGTCATGCCGACGGCGAGGCGCCGGACAACGATTTGCCGGGCCGGCACCTCCGCCTCGACCCGGCAGCGTTCATCAAGGCGAATATGCGCCTCGTCCCGGTACCGGCGCTTCCCGAAATCCAGCTGTACACCGCTCACCCGGGCAGCGGGCTGAGGCGCCTCGTCGACCCTGAAGAGGATCGCGATGACACGCGGAAACCGCAGCCGCCCTACTGGGCCTATGCGTGGGCCGGCGGCGCCGTGCTGGCGCGCTATATCCTAGACCATCCGAAGATCGTCGCCGGTCGCCGCGTGCTCGACCTCGGAGCCGGGTCCGGCCTTGTCGGCATCGCCGCCGCGAAAGCCGGCGCGCGTGAGGTGATAGCCGCCGAGATCGACCGCAACGGCATTGCCGCGATCGCGCTGAACGCAGCGGCCAACGACGTCACGATCACGATAATGGGCAACGACATCACCACGGGGTCGCCGCCCGCCGCGGACCTGGTGCTCGCCGGCGACGTGTTCTACGGGCAGGAAGTCGCCTTGGGGGTGATGCCTTTCCTCGACCGCTGCCTCGCCGCCGGCATCGAGGTCCTCGTCGGCGATCCAGGCCGGGCCTATCTGCCGCGGTCGCGGCTGCGGCTGCTTGCCGAATACAAGGTGCCGGATTTCGGCGACGCGAAAGACGCCACGCTGAAGCCGAGTGGTGTCTTTCGCCTCGAAACCGAACAGTCCCTCGTCCTGGCGATCAGGCCGTCTCCTTGACCCGCGCCGACAGGAGATCCGGCAGGTCGGCAACCGAATCCAGGATGACGTCGGCGATCTCGGCCAGCGATTCGCGGGTGCCGGTGCCGGAAAGCACGCCGACGGCGAGGCCGCAGCCGCCGGCACGCGCCATTTCGAGATCGTGACGGTTATCGCCGACCATGGCGATCTCCGCCGGCTTCAGCCCGGTAAGATCGCAAAAGGCCTGGATGGTGTCGGGGGCTGGCTTGGGGTTCGCCACCGCGTCATAACCATAGGCGGCATCGAACAGTTGCGCGACGCCCAGCGTGACCAAGGTCTTCTCCGCGCCGCTGGTCGAATCGTTGGTGGCCACGCCAAGCCGGTAGGATCGCTTGTGCAGCAGAGCCAGCGTGTCGACGATATCGGGCAGCGCCACTGCCATCGCCGAGCCCTGCACCGAAGTGATCTCGTTGAAGCGGGCGACGGCCAGCATCTGGTCCTCGTTGGACAAGCGCGGAAACCACAGTTCGACGACATCGAGATTGGTGCCGGAGGCAAAGATGGAATCGGGTTTGAAGCGCCGGTTGGCGAAATCGAAACCGGCGGCCGCCAGCAACCTGTCGGCCTTCCAGCGGTCGCCCTCGGCTGCGTCCATGGCCATGAAATCGGCAACGCCGAGCCAGGTCGCGTTGAAATCGACAAGTGTCCCGTCCTTGTCGAACAATATGCCCTTGATGTCTGCCAAATTTTTCACTCCGAACCACGCAATTGGTGGATGTATCCCACAAGGCCAGCGGTCGATGCATCGCGCTTGGCGGCACTTTCCTTGCCTCCCACGACAGGCAGGAGGCCGGTGGCCAGTTCCTTGCCGAGTTCGACGCCCCACTGGTCGAAGGAGTTGATGTTGAACAGCGTGCCCTCGACGAAGACGCGGTGCTCGTAAAGCGCGATCAGCCGGCCGAAGGTGCGCGGGTCGAGCTTGCGGTAGAGGATGGTCACCGAGGGCCGGTTGCCGGAGAAGACGCGGTGCGGCGCGATACGGTCGACGTCGGCCGGCTTCATGTCCTTGGCCAGCATCTGCGCGCGCGCCTCTTCAAGCGTGCGGCCCTTCATCAAGGCTTCCGACTGCGCCAGGCAGTTGGCGAGCAGCAGATCATGCTGGTGCTTGAGATCGAGCTCATGGCCGACGGCGGCGGCGAGGAACTCGACGGGGATCAAGTCGGTGCCCTGGTGCAACAGCTGGAAGAAGGCGTGCTGACCGTTGGTGCCCGGTTCCCCCCACACCAGCGGTCCGGTCGGCGTCGTCACCGGCGTGCCGTCGAGGGTGACACTCTTGCCGTTCGATTCCATGTCGAGCTGCTGCAGATAGGCCGGCAGCCTGGACAGGCGCTGGTCATAAGGGATGACCGCGCGGGCCGGATAGCCGCAGATCACGCGGTGCCACCAGCCGACAAGCCCCAGGAGCGCCGGCAGGTTCTTCCGGAGCGGCACGGTACGGAAATGCTCGTCCATCTCGTGCGCGCCGTCGAGGAAGGCGCGGAAATTGCGCGGGCCGATGGCGATCATGACCGGCAGGCCGATCGCGCCCCACAGCGAATAGCGGCCGCCAACCCAGTCCCAGAAGCCGAAGACGCGATCCTGCTCGATGCCGAAGGTGGCCACCAGGTCGAGCGCGGTCGAGACGGCGGCGAAATGCTTGCCCACGGCCTCCTTGCCGAGCGCCTTCTGCACCCAGTCGCGTGCCGTCTGCGCATTGGTCATTGTCTCGACCGTGGTGAAGGTCTTGGAGGCGATGATGAACAGCGTGGTTTCGGCGGACAACCCCTTCAGCGTGTCGTGGATATGGGCGCCGTCTATGTTGGAGACGTAGTGCGCGTTCGGGCCGTCATGATAGGGCGCGAGCGCCAGCGTCGCCATGGCCGGACCAAGGTCCGAGCCGCCGATGCCGATGTTGACGATGTCGGTGATCTTCTTGCCGGTGGCCCCTGTCGCCTTGCCGGAGCGGATGGCATCGGCGAAGGCGCCCATGGCGTCGAGCACGGAAATGACATCCGCCTTGACGTCCTGGCCGTCGACCGTGACACCCTTGCCGCTAAGATTGCGCAATGCCGTGTGCAGAACGGCACGGTCTTCGGTGACGTTGATCTTCTTGCCGGCGAACATGGCGGCGCGGCGGCCTTCGAGATCGGCGGCGGCGGCGAGCTTTTCCAGGAGCCCCATGGTCGCCGCGTCGACGGCGCATTTCGACCAGTCGAGCAGGAGGTCGCCATCGGTAGCGGAGAATGTCTTGAAGCGCTGCGGATCGGCGGCGAAGACCTGGCGCATGTCGCCAGGTGCGGCGGCGCGATGATCTCGCAAGGCGGCAAGCTGTTTCTGGAAGGCTGACTGATCCACTGGCGGGGACTCCTGGCGTTTTAGACGCACCATATCAGACCGGATGTTTCCGGCGCGTGTCGTCGCGCCGAAACTATTGAGCCGAATTCCATGCGGTCAATACGCGGCGATGACGCAGCGCATCACGATGCGATGACACAATGTATCGACAGGTATCGAGCAGCGAGGCGCCAGCGTCCTGTGTTTCGGGCCTGAAGGATCACTGGCATAAATCCCAAAGATCAGAAAAATTGATTGGCGCAACCCCTTGTGCCACGGTTACGTTCGGCTGGTCCAGCCAAGCAAAAAAGGCTGGCCATCGAGGAACATCTTCCATGCCACAGAGAAACGACACGGCGATATGGTCCGGCCTGTTCCGGATTTCGGCTGAATCCGGCCAGACCCTGCAGGCGCAGATCCGCCAAGCCATCGTGGCCGCCATTCTCGACCGCCAGATCGCCGCTTCGATGCCGCTTCCTTCCTGCCGCATCCTGGCCGAAAAACTCGGCGTGGCGCGCGGAACGGTGGTGCTGGCCTTCCAGCAGCTCGTCGACCAGGGTTTCCTGGTGGCGCGCGAGCGGCGCGGTCATTTCGTCAATCCGGACGTGCTGGCGACACCGGCCAAGCCGCACCAGAAGGCGCCCGACCAAGCCAATGAGATCGACTGGAAGGCACGCCGGCAGATCGCGGCAAGCGATATGCCGCCGCCGGCCAAGCACGAGAACTGGATCAAGTCGTCCTACCCCTTCGTCTACGGCCAGTTCGACCCGGCGCTGTTCCCGACCGCCGAGTGGCGCGAGTGCAACCGCATGGCGCTGGCCGTGCTGGAGATCCGCAACTGGGCGTCCGACATGGTCGACCGCGACGATCCGCTGCTGATCGAGCAGATTCAGGCACGGCTGCTGCCCAGGCGCGGTATCTTCGCCAATCCCGACGAGATCATCGTCACGCTGGGCGCCCAGAACGCGCTCTATATGCTCGCTTCGCTCTTGATGACCAAGGGCTCGAAAGTGGCGATGGAGGATCCGGGCTACCCCGACGCGCGCTCGATCTTTCGGCTCGCGGGCGCCGATATCGAGCCGGTGCCGGTGGACCAGTCCGGCATCGTAACCTCTTCTATTCCCAATGATTCCGGGTTCGTGTTTGTCACGCCGAGCCATCATTGCCCGACCATGGTGCCGTTGTCGGCGGAGCGGCGGCAGGATCTTCTGGCGCGCGCCAACCGGCACAACCAGATCATCATCGAGGACGGCTATGACAGCCAGCTTCTCGACGAGGCGCCTCAGCAGGCGCTGAAGAGCCTCGACCGTTCCGGCCGCGTCGTCTATGTCGGCTCGATGTCGAAGACGCTGGCCCCCGGCCTGCGGCTTGGCTACATCGTGGCGTCGGCTGGACTAATCGCCGAACTCAGGGCGCTGCGCCGCTTCATGCTGCGCCATCCGCCGGCGAACAACCAGCGCGCCGTGGCGCTGTTCCTGTCGCTCGGCCATCACGAAGCGCTGGTGCGGCGGCT